>NZ_JBVHLF010000060.1:16068-47290 GCF_055559155.1 Kitasatospora sp. NPDC024654 | reverse complement strand
TGGTACTGCAGGGGGGACCCTGTGGGAGAGTAGGACGCCGCCGAACGATTTTTCAGAGAAGCCCCTTCCGGGAGACCGGGAGGGGCTTCTCGCATGTCCGGACCCAGCCGCCGCCGACCGGGCAGCTGGACTCGGAGACCGGCCGGTCGGTGGTGCGGCTATCCGCGCGCGGCGGTCCGCAGCGAGGGCGTGACCGCGCCGGTGGACGCTCGGACCCACAGCTGCTGGAACCGGCTGGCCAATGGTCGAGTCGCGCGACAGCCACATCGTGGAGAGCTGACGGCGACCCGTGCCGCGTCAGGCCCGCAAGGTTTTCTTCCGGCGCGGGAACATTCGTTGACCGCCGGCCCGGCGGGCTGGAAGCCTTTCCTCCGTGAGCCGCCGACGCGTAGCTCTGGTCGCTCGCCTGCACGTCGATCTGCGACGGCACGCGAGCGTTCTCTGTGTGCTCTGCCGC
This sequence comes from Kitasatospora sp. NPDC024654, assembly GCF_055559155.1. Lineage (NCBI taxonomy): Bacteria > Bacillati > Actinomycetota > Actinomycetes > Kitasatosporales > Streptomycetaceae > Kitasatospora > Kitasatospora sp. NPDC024654. The sequence continues at coordinate 46,833 of NZ_JBVHLF010000060.1, read as the reverse complement.
TGAGCCCGCTCCAGGCCCCCGCCCAGCCGCGATCCCCCACCTTCCGCAGCGCTCCCGTCCCGGACGCCCGCCGACCCGTGCCTTCGCCCACGCGTCGGTGAGTCGCCGTACCCGGACCCCGTCCGCAGCCGTCGGGCGGGCGCTCCGAGGCTCCCGTTCACCCCGCCGTCGTGCCCCGCCGCCGCAAAGGAACTCCGCCATACCCACACCCTCCAGGCGCCTGTTCCTGGTCCTCGCCGGCCTCGCCGGTGCGGCGGCCGCCTGCGACCGTGCCACCGCCAAGGCGGGCGGCTCCGAGACCCGCAGGCTCCGCTACCAGGGCACCGTCGGCCAGGTGACGCTTCCCGAACTCGCCCAGGACCTCGGCTACCTGGAGGACGTCACGCTCGACTGGGTGCGCAACACGATCAGCGGCCCGCAGGACGTGCAGTCCACGGCGACCGGCCGGACCGACTTCGGCGGCGCGTTCAACGGCGCGGTGGTCAAGCTGGTCGCGGCCGGCGCCCCGGTGCAGGCGGTGATCAGCTACTACGGCGTGGACCAGCAGACCTTCAACGGCTTCTACGTGTTGCAGAACAGCCCGATCCACACCGCGCACGATCTGGCCGGCAAGAAGGTCGGGATGAACACGCTCGGCGCGCACGACGAGGCGATGCTCGACATCTACCTGCAGCGCAACGGCCTCGGCAAGGCCCAGATCGGCCAGGTCGAGCCGCTGGTGGTGCCCCCGGTCAACACCGAGCAGTCGCTGCGGCAGAGGCAGATCGACGTGGCCGTGCTGGGCGGGATCCTGCTGGACAAGGCGCTGGTCACCGGCGGGATCCGGCAGCTGTTCAGCGGCTACCAGCTGCTCGGCGCCTTCAGCGCCGGTACCTACGTGATGACCAGGCGCTTCCTGCAGCGCAATCCGACCACCGCACGGACTTCGTCACCGGGGTGGCCCGGGCCATCGAGTGGGCCAGGGCCAGCCCACGCGAGGAGGTGGTCGCGCGCGCAGCATCGACATCGTCCGCAGGCGCGGCCGCAACGAGGACACCTCCGCGCTGCAGTACTGGAAGTCGTACGGGGTGGCCGAGACCGGTGGCCGGATCACCGACGCGGAGTTCCAGCTCTGGATCGCCTGGCTGGTCTCGCGCGGCGAACTCAAGCCCAGCCAGCTGAAGGCGTCGGCGCTCTACACCAACAGCTTCAACGACCTGTCGGCCGACATCCCTTCGCCCAGCCGGAGTTGAGATGACCGCAAGCATCAGTTTCCGGGGCGTGACCAAGACCTTCCCGGTGCGGGGCCCGGTCGGTGCCCGCCGGCGCACCAGGTTCACCGCCGTCGACCGGGTCGACCTGGAGGTGGCCGCCGGCGAGTTCGCGGTGCTGGTCGACCCCAGCGGCTGCGGCAAGTCCACCCTGCTCGACCTGCTCGGCGGCCTGAGCACGCCCATCGCGGGGGAGATCCTGCTGGACGGCCGTCCGGTCACCGGTCCCGGTCTCGACCGCAGCACGGTCTTCCAGCAGTACGCGTTGCTGCCGGGGCGCACCGCGCAGGGCAACGTCGAGTTCGGGTTGGAGCCGCTCGGGCTGCCGCGCCGGGCCCGGGCCGAGCGGGCCCGGGCCTACCTGGACCTGGTCGGACTGGCCGGCTTCGAGGACCGTCACCCGCACGAGCTGTCCGGTGGGATGAAGCAGCGGGTGGCGATCGCCCGCAGCCTCGCCTACGACCCCGACGTGCTGCTGATGGACGAGCCGTTCGCGGCGCTGGACGCGCAGACCAGGGAGTCGCTGCAGGACGAGCTGCTGCGGATCTGGCGGCGCACCGGGAAGACCGTGCTCTTCATCACCCACGGCATCGAGGAGGCGGTCTACCTGGGCCAGCGGGTCGCGGTGCTGACCTCGGGCCGGGCCGGGTGAAGCACGTGGTGCCGATCGAGCTGGGCGACCGGCGCGAGGGCCAGGACCTGCGCTCCAGCACGGAGTTCGCCCGCCATCGGCACGAGATCTGGAGCCTGCTGCGCGACGAGGTGGATCGGACGCAGCGGGTCGAGCAGGAGGGCGGCCGGCGATGAGCACCGAGCTGCGCGTCACCGAGCGTGCCCCCGGGACCGTCGCCGACACCGACCCCGTCGTCTGTGCCGCGCCGGTCCGCACCGAGCCCGTCGGCGGCCGGCTGCCCGGGCTGCTGCTGGCCGGCGCGACCAAGTCCGCCGCCGTGCTGGCGCTGCTGCTGGTCCGGGAGCTCGCGCCCCCAGGCCGGCCTGGTGGACCGCACCTACCTGCCACCGTTCTCCACCGTGGTCCAGGCCTGGTGGGGGCTGCTGACCAGCGGCCAGCTGACCACCAACACCGAGGCCAGCCTGACCCGTTCGCTCGCCGGCTTCGGCCTGGCGGTGCTGCTCGGTGTGTCGCTGGGGCTGTTGATCGGCTGGTACCGGCCGGTGGCCCGACTGCTCAGCCCGTTGCTCGAACTTTTCCGCAACACCGCCGCGCTGGCGCTGCTCCCGGTGTTCACGCTGGTCCTCGGCATCGGGGAGACGTCCAAGATCTCGATCGTGCTCTACGCCTGCGTCTGGCCGATCCTGCTCAACACGATCGGCGCGGTGCGCACGGTCGATCCGACCCTGCTGCGGCTCGCCCGGTCGCTCGACCTGTCGCCGCTGCGGCTGTTCGGGAAGGTGATCCTGCCGGCCTCGGTGCCGATGGTCTTCACCGGGATCCGGCTGGCCGGGTCGGTCTCGGTGCTGGTGCTGGTGGCCGCCGAAATGGTGGGCGCCAAGGTCGGGTTGGGCTACCTGGTCAACTCCGCGCAGTTCAACTTCGCGATCCCGCAGATGTACGCGGGCACCGTGACCATCTCGGTGACCGGGCTGCTCTTCAACCAGCTGCTGGTCGCCCTGGAGCGCCGCTTCACCCGCTGGCGCTCGCCACTGGACGGCGTCGCCGAGAAGTAGCGCGTCGCCGAGAAGTAGATCCGTCCCGACTGACGAGGAGACCCCATGACCCTGGACATCCGCCGGATCGGTGGCCGGATCGGTGGCCGGATCGGCGCCGAGATCCACGGCCTCGACCTCGCCACCCCGCTCGACGACCAACTGGTGGCCGAGCTGGACGCCGCGCTGGTCGCGCACAAGGCGCTGTTCTTCCGCGGTCAGCGCTCGACGACGCCGACCAGACCCGGTTCGCCGGCTACTTCGGTCCGCTCACCACCGCCCACCCCACCGTGCCGGCGCTCGACGGGCAGCCCAACGTGCTGGTCGTGGACAGCGCCGAGGGCGGCCGGGCCAACCGCTGGCACACCGACGTCACCTTCGTCCGCACCCCGCCGAAGGCCAGCACGCTGCGCAGCCTGGTGGTCCCGCCGTACGAGGGCAACACGCTGATCGCCAACACCCAGGCCGCCTACCGCGACCTGCCGGAGCCGCTGCGGGAGCTGGCCGACGGCCTGTGGGCGGTCCACAGCAACGACTACGACTACGCGCGGGGGCGGGAGTCGGACGAGAAGGAGGCGGCCCGCCGGGCGGTCTTCACCTCGCGCCGCTACCGGACCGCGCACCCGGTGGTCCGGGTCCACCCGGTGAGCGGTGAACGCGGCCTGTTCGTCGGCGGGTTGGCGCAGAGCGTCCTCGGCCTGCCCGCGCACGAGTCGCACGACCTGCTGCGCACCCTGCAGTCGTACGTCACCCGGCCGGAGAACGTGGTGCGCTGGCGCTGGGCGGAGGGCGATCTGGTGCTCTTCGACAACCGGGCCACCCAGCACTACGCGCCGGACGACTACGACGACCTGCCGCGGCTGCTGCACCGGGTGACGGTGGCCGGGGACGTCCCGGTCGGGGTGAGCGGCGAGACCAGCTACCTGATCGAGGGCGACCGGGCGGAGCACCACACCGCGGCCTGAGCCGGGGCGCACAACCGGTGTGTCGAAGAGCGCCGTGAGCCTCGCGGCGCTCTTCGACACACCCGCCGTCAGCCCCGGCGGCCGGCCGGACGCGGCAGGCCGTAGTGCTCCCGCAACGTGCGGCCCTGGTAGCCGTCGCGGAACAGGCCGCGCTCGCGCAGCAGCGGTACCACGTGCTCGGCGAAGTGCGCCAGGCCGTCCGGCAGCAGCGGCGGCATCACGTTGAAGCCGTCCGCGGCGCCCCGGGTGAACCAGGTCTCCAGGTGGTCGGCGAGCTGCTCCGGGGTGCCGACCACCACCTGGTGGCCGCGCCCGCAACCGAGCCGGCTGATCAGCTGGCGCAGCGTCAGCCGGTCGCGCTCGGCGAGGTCGCGGATCAGCTCGATGCGGCTCTTGGCACCGCTGATCGCGCTCAGCGGTGGCAGCGGCTGGTCGAGCGGGTGGTCGGTGAGGTCGACGCCGAGCACGGTGGAGAGCACCCCGACCGCCCGGGCCGGAGTGATCAGTTCGTCCAGCTCGCGGTCGAGCGCCCGGGCCTCGGCCTCGGTGGAGCCGCGCACCGGACCACACCGGGACGGGCAGGTGGGCGATCTCGCCGGCCCGCGAGCGGCGGCCGCGCAGCACCGTGCCGCCGGTGGCGATCGCGGCGTCCACCACGTTGCCGACGAAGAGCTGGACCAGCTCGGTGGCGCCGGCGCCCGCGCCGAACAGCAGCTCGGCCTGGGCCAGCGCGGGGGCGTGGCCGTCCGCGTGCACCGGCAGCCGGACCGCCCCGGCCAGCAGCTCGCGCAGCGGGACGTCCCGCCAGCCCAGCGGGCCGTGCTCGACCACGTTGCCGCGCTCGCTGTCCACCCAGCCGCCGGTCACCACGCCGAGGCCGAGCACCGAGCGCCCGGCCGCCCGGCGGGCGACGAACCCGGGCAGCTGGGCGCGGATCGCGGCGACCACCGCGGCGGCGTCCCCGGTCCGCGGCAGCCGCTCGTGCGCCACCACCCGGCCGCGAAGGTCGAGCAGCGCGAAGGTCAGCTGCCGTACCCCGATGTGCAACCCCGCAGGCCAGGTGGTGCCCGGTGTCGATGTCCAGCCGCAGTTGCGGGCGGCCGGCCCGGGGTGGCCCGGCGGCGGGCGGCAGTTCGCGCAGCAGGCCGATCCCGATCAGCTCCGAGGTGTGCCGGGAGACCGCGGCCGGGCTGAGCCCGGTGGCCCGCCCGATCGCGCTCCGGGCCAGTGGCCCGCCCGCCAGCACGCGGCGCAGCACCGCCCCCGCCCCACCTGCCGGGCTCGGCGGCACCGGACCGACCCCTGCCGGGGCAACCAGTGACAGCATGCGCCCGATGCTCCCAGTCCGGTGTTGCAGCCCGGTGGCGACAGCGTGAAACGGTCGCCGGAGGCGTCGGGCCACGCCGGGACAGGGCGTCAAGATGCTGCTAAATCTCCGCTTTGACCAGCCCGATCGAAGGTGGGAGGGGCCTCACCCCGTAGTCTCGACAGCGCGAACAGCTGTCCGGGGGTGGCCCTCGGGCCGGACTCGATCAAGAATGGGACGCATGGCACGCGGAAGGCTGCGGATCTACCTCGGGGCCGCCCCCGGGGTGGGGAAGACCTACGCCATGCTCTGCGAGGCCCATCGGAGGCTCGGGCGCGGCACCGACGTGGTGGTCGGGTTCGTCGAGCACCACGGGCGGGAGCGGACCGCCGAGCTGCTGCACGGACTGGAGGCCGTCCCGCGCCGGACCATGGCGTACCGGGGGGCCGAGTTCACCGAGCTGGACCTGGACGCGCTGCTGGCCCGGCGTCCGCAGGTGGCGCTGGTGGACGAGCTGGCGCACACCAACGTCCCCGGCTGCCGCAACCAGAAGCGCTGGCAGGACGTCGAGGAGCTGCTGGCGGCCGGGATCGACGTCATCTCGACCGTCAACATCCAGCACCTGGAGTCGCTGGGCGACGTGGTCGAGGGCATCACGGGGATCCGCCAGCAGGAGACCGTGCCGGACGACGTGGTGCGCCGGGCGGACCAGCTCGAACTGGTGGACATGTCCCCGGAGGCGCTGCGCCGCCGGCTGGCGCACGGCAACGTGTACGCCCCGGAGAAGATCGACGCCGCGCTCTCGCACTACTTCCGCCCCGGCAACCTCACCGCGCTGCGCGAGCTGGCGCTGCTGTGGACCGCCGACCGGGTCGACGAGTACCTCCAGCGTTACCGCGCCGAGCAGGGCATAGAGAACACCTGGCAGGCCCGCGAGCGGATCGTGGTCGGCCTGACCGGTGGCCCGGAGGGCGCCACGCTGATCCGCCGGGCGGCCCGGATCGCCGCCAAGGGCTCCGGCAGCGAACTGCTGGCCGTGCACATCTCACGCTCCGACGGCCTGGCCGGCGACGCCTCGCCGCAGACCCTGATCGAGCAGCGGGCCCTGGTAGAGAGCCTGGGGGGCAGCTTCCACACCGTGCTGGGCGACGACCCGGCGCAGGCCCTGCTGGACTTCGCACGCGGGGTCAACGCCACCCAGGTGGTGCTCGGCTCCAGCCGCCGCAAGGGCTGGCAGTACATCTACGGTCCCGGCGTGGGCGCCACGGTGGCCCGCGACTCGGGCGACATCGACGTGCACATCGTCACCCACGAGCAGGCCGCGCACGGGCGCCGCAAGCTCCCGATCCGCCGGATCACCGACCTCGGCCGGGTCCGCACGGTCGCCGGCTGGCTGATCGGGGTGGCCGGGCCGCCGCTGCTCACGCTGCTGCTGATCAGCCTGCACCGGCTGGTGCTCTCCACCGACATGCTGCTCTTCCTGTCGGTCACGGTCCTCGCGGCGCTGGTCGGCGGGCTGCTCCCGGCGATCGCCTCGGCGCTGGTCGGCTCCACCGTGCTGAACTACTACTTCACGCCGCCGATCCACACCCTGACCATCACCGACCCGCAGAACATCCTGGCGGTCGCGATCTTCACCGCGGTCGGCATCTCGGTCGCCACCGTGGTCGACACCGCGGCCCGGCGCAGCCACGAGGCGGCCCGCAGCCGGGCCGAGGCGCAGACGCTGAGCGCGCTGGCCGGCACCGTGCTGCGCGCGCCGACCGGTGAGGGGGTGCTGGCCCTGCTCGACCAGGTCCGGGAGACCTTCCAGCAGGACTCGGTGGCGCTGCTGGAGCGCGCCGACGAGCACGCGCCGTGGAGCTGCGTGGCCGCCAGCGGCGCGGAGCCGCCGGACCGGCCGGACCAGGCCGACACCGACGTGCCGGTCGGCGAGAACCTGGCGCTGGTGCTGGTCGGCCGGGTGCTGCCGGCCGAGGACCGCAGGCTGCTGGGCGCCTTCGCGGCCCAGGCGGCCGTGCTGCTGGAGCGCCGCCGGCTGGCCAAGGAGGCCGTCGCGGCCCGCCGCCAGGCCGAGGGAAACCGGATCCGGACCGCCCTGCTGGCCGCCGTCTCGCACGACCTGCGCACCCCGCTGGCCGGGATCAAGGCCGCGGTCAGCTCGTTGCGCGCCGAGGACGTCGAGTGGACCCCGGCCGACGAGGCCGAGCTGCTGGCCGGCATCGAGGCCGGCGCGGACCGGCTCGACCACCTGATCAACAACCTGCTGGACATGAGCCGGCTGCAGACCGGCACGGTCACCCCGCTGATCCAGGAGGTGGACCTGGACGAGGTGGTGCCGGTCGCGCTCGGCGGGGTCCCGCTGGAGTCGGTGCGGCTGGAGGTGCCGGAGACCCTGCCGATGGTCCCGGCCGACGCCGGCCTGCTGGAGCGGGCGCTGGCCAACCTGATCGAGAACGCCGTGAAGTACAGTCCGCCGGGGGTGCGGGTGCTGGTCAAGGCCGACGCGTTGGAGCCGCCGTCCGGTCCGGGCCGGGTCGAGCTGCGGGTGGTCGACCGCGGGCCCGGGGTGCCGGAGGAGGCCAAGGAGAAGATCTTCGCGCCGTTCCAGCGCTACGGCGACGCCCCGCGCGGCGCCGGGGTGGGGCTCGGCCTGGCGGTGGCCCGCGGCTTCGTCGAGGCGATGGACGGCACGCTGGCGGCCGAGGACACCCCGGGCGGCGGCCTGACCATGGTGGTCTCGCTGCCCGCCGTGGAGCGGCCGCCCGAACCCGAGGCGCCCGAGCCACCCCCGTTGACCTCCTCTCTGGCCCCCCGAAAGGCGGAGCACGCATGACCCGGGTCCTCGTCGTGGACGACGAACCGCAGATCGTCCGCGCCCTGGTGATCAACCTCAAGGCCCGCAAGTACGAGGTGGACGCCGCCCACGACGGCGCGAGCGCGCTGGAGCTGGCCGCCGCCCGGCATCCCGACGTGGTGGTGCTCGACCTGGGCCTGCCGGACATGGACGGGGTGGAGGTGATCAAGGGCCTGCGCGGCTGGACCCGGGTCCCGATCATCGTGCTCTCCGCCCGGCACGCCTCGGACGAGAAGGTCGAGGCGCTGGACGCCGGCGCGGACGACTACGTCACCAAACCGTTCGGGATGGACGAGCTGCTCGCCCGGATGCGTGCCGCGGTGCGCCGGGCCGAGCCGGTGAGCGGCGAGGACGACTCGCTGGTGACCACCGAGGGCTTCACCGTGGACCTGGCGGCCAAGAAGGTCAACCGGGACGGCGCCGACGTCCGGCTCACCCCGACCGAGTGGCACCTGCTGGAGGTGCTGGTCCGCAACGCCGGCCGGCTGGTCAGCCAGACCCAGCTGCTCCAGGAGGTGTGGGGTCCGGCCTACCGGACCGAGACCAACTACCTGCGGGTCTACCTGGCCCAGCTGCGCCGCAAGCTGGAGACCGACCCCTCGCACCCGCGCCACTTCATCACCGAACCGGGCATGGGCTACCGCTTCGAACCCTGACCCGGCCCGCTCCGAGCCCGACACCGCGGGGGTCCCAACCGGTACCCTTCCGGCATGAGTGGTAACAGCAGCGACCAGCCACAGGGCCGACTGCGGCGGATGTTCAGCCGGCTCACCTCCAGCTCGGAGGAGCTCCAGGCGGAAGAGCTGCGCCATGACTCGGAGGGCGCCGGCTGCACGCCGATAGCCTCCTGCGGGGACCGCCAGGAGGTCACCGTCGCGGGCACCCTGCGGACCGTGACGCTCCGGCCGCGAGCCGGGGTGCCCGCACTGGAGGCCGAACTCTTCGACGGCACCGAGGCGCTGGACGTGGTCTGGCTCGGCCGCCGCTCGATCGCGGGTATAGAGCCGGGCCGCCGGCTCGTCGCCAGCGGCCGGATCAGCCACGCACGCGGGCGCCGCGTGCTGTTCAACCCTCGCTACGAGCTGCGTCCGGTGGGACAGGGGAGCGACTGACAGTGACCAATCCGCCCGGCGGCGACCGCGCCGCCTCGCCAACGCCTGTCCAGGAGCTGGTCGCCGAGACCCCGGAGGAGGTGGCGGCCCGGGAGGCGGCGGCCTCCCGGGAGGCCGCCGATTCGGTGATCAAGGCCTTCGGCGGAGTCCGCGGGATGATCGACATGACCCTGCCGGGTCTGGTCTTCATCCTGACCTTCAACATCACCCACCGGGTCGCGGACGCGGCCTGGGCCGCACTCGGGCTGAGCGCGATCTTCGTGGTGCTGCGGCTGCTGCGTCGGGAGACCATCCAACACGCCTTCGGCGGCGTCTTCGGGGTCGCGATCGGCGCGTACATCTCGATGAAGACCGGCAAGGCGGAGAACTTCTACCTGCCGGGCCTGCTCTACAACGTGGGCTACTGCATCGTGCTGGCCGTCTCCGCGCTGGTCCGCTGGCCGGTGATCGGGGTGACGCTGGGCCCGGTGACCGGGGAGATGTTCACCTGGCGGACCCAGAACCCGGGCCGGCTGGCCGCGTACACCAAGGCCACCTGGGCCTGGGTGGTGATCATGGGCATCAAGCCGCTGATCCTCTTCCCGCTCTACTTCACGGGCAACGTCACCCTGCTGGGCTGGTTGAAGGTGGCGCTCGGCATCCCGCCGATGCTGTTGGCGATGTACGTGACCTGGCGGATCCTGATCACCGCGCCGCCGCCGATCAAGGCGGAGGAGGAGCCCGCATAGGAACCGGGCCCGTACCCCTCGGGGTACGGGCCCGGTTCTTCGTGCTAGTTGGCGCTGGCACCCGCCGAGAGCAGGTTCTCCAGCTCCTCCTCGCGCTCCTGCACGGCCACGAAGAGCAGCTCGTCGCCGCCCTCCAGAGTGTCGTCCTTGGTCGGCACCAGCACCCGGCCCTCGCGGATGATCGTCACCAGCGAGGTGTCGGCCGGCCAGTTGACGTCGCCGACCCGGGTGCCGACCAGCCCGGCGTCGCCGGCCAGGGTCAGCTCGACCAGGTTGGCGTTGCCCTGGCTGAAGCGCATCAGCCGGACCAGGTCGCCGACGCTGACCGCCTCCTCGACCAGCGCGGACATCAGCCGCGGCGTGGAGACGGCGACGTCGACGCCCCAGGACTCGTTGAAGAGCCACTCGTTCTTCGGGTTGTTGACCCGGGCGACCACCCGGGGCACCCCGTACTCGGTCTTCGCCAGCAGCGAGACCACCAGGTTGACCTTGTCGTCGCCGGTCGCCGCGATCACCACGTGGCAGCGCTGCAGTGCCGCCTCGTCCAGCGAGGTGATCTCGCAGGCGTCGGCCAGCAGCCACTCCGCCATCGGGACCCGCTCCACCGAGATGGAGCCCGGGTTCTTGTCCACGAGCAGCACCTCGTGGCCGTTCTCCAGCAGCTCACCCGCGATCGACCGGCCGACCGCGCCCGCTCCCGCAATTGCCACCCGCATCAGTGACCCTCCTCCGGGCCCTTGGCGAACACGGCCTCGACCGCCGCCAGATCCGCGCGGCGCAGCATCACCTGCACCAGATCGCCTTCCTGCAGCACCATCTGGGGAGTCGGCAGCACGCCCTCACCCAGTCGGGTGACGAACGCCACCCGCGTACCCGACGCCTCCTCCAGGGTGGAAACCCGGTGCCCGACCCAGCCGGCCGCGAACGGCACCTCGGCGAGCTGCACCGTCCCGCTCGGGTCCTGCCAGAGCGGCTCGGCGCCGCTCGGCAGCAGCCGGCGCAGCATCTGGTCGGCCGTCCAGCGGACCGTTGCCACCGTCGGGATGCCCAGGCGCTGGTAGACCTCGGCCCGGCGGGGGTCGTAGATCCGGGCCGCGACGTGCTCGACGCCGAAGTTCTCGCGGGCCACCCGGGCCGCGATGATGTTCGAGTTGTCACCGCTGCTCACCGCGGCGAAGGCGCCCGCCTCCTCGATGCCGGCCTCGCGCAGAGTGTCCTGGTCGAAGCCGACGCCGGTGATCCGCCGGCCGCCGAAGCCGGCCCCGAGCCGGCGGAACGCCGTGGGGTCCTGGTCGACCACGGCCACCGAGTGGCCCTGCTTCTCCAGTGCTCTGGCCAGGGCGGAACCGACCCGCCCGCAGCCCATGATGACGATGTGCACGGTGCCGCTACCTCACCCGATCCGTTGGGGACTTGACCTGCGCAAACACCGTTGATCACCTTTCCGTGCCCCCGGCCCGGGGGGAGGGTTCGCACCGCCGCCCCGGACGGGTGACGGTTCGGCAACCGGAGTGTTGCCCGCAACTTGTTCAACCGACACGCTAGCGGGTCCGTCGAACGCAGTCTCGCGCAGTCTCGATGGGAGAGCGGAATCCATCATGAGCCGGATGTCAATAGCCCTTACGATTCCTTGACGTGCCCAATCTGACCGACGTACCGAAGCGCATCCTGATCGGCCGCGCGCTGCGCAGCGACAGGCTCGGCGAGACGCTGCTGCCCAAGCGCGTCGCGCTCCCCGTGTTCGCCTCCGACGCGCTCTCCTCGGTGGCCTACGCCCCGGAGGAGATCCTGCTCACCCTCTCGCTGGCCGGGGTGTCGGCGATCCACTTCTCCTGGCAGATCGGGGTGGTGGTCGCGGTCGTGATGCTGGCGGTGGTCGCCTCCTACCGGCAGAACGTGCACGCCTACCCAAGCGGGGGCGGCGACTACGAGGTCGCGACGGTCAACCACGGGCCCAACGCGGGTCTGGTGGTGGCCAGCGCGCTGATGGTCGACTACGTGCTCACCGTGGCGGTCTCCACCACCTCGGGCGTGGCGAACGTGGTCTCGGCGGTGCCGGCGCTGCGCGGGCACGAGATGGCACTCAGCATCACGTTGGTGGTGCTGCTGATGGGGATGAACCTGCGCGGGGTGCGGGAGTCCGGCACCGCGTTCGCGGTTCCCACCTACGCCTTCATGGTCGGGATCATCGGCATGGTGCTCTACGGGCTGTTCCGGCATCTGGTGCTCGGCGCCCCGATGCCGGCCGAGAGCGCCGGGTTCCACCTCCGGCCGACCCCGGGCAACGAGACGGTCACCGGGTTCGCGCTGGTCTTCCTGCTGCTCAGGGCGTTCTCCTCGGGCTGCGCGGCGCTCACCGGCGTCGAGGCGATCAGCAACGGCGTGCCGGCCTTCCGCCATCCCAAGAGCCGGAACGCCGCGAGCACCCTGCTGATGATGGCGACCATCGCGGTCACCATGTTCATGGGGATCATCTACCTGGCCCACCTGACCCACACCCAGATGGCCGAGGACCCGGCCCGGCAACTGCTCGGCGCCCCCGCCGGCTACCACCAGAAGACCGCGCTGGCCCAGATCAGCGAGGCGGTCTTCGCGGACTTCACGCCCGGTTTCTACTTCATCGCCGGGGTCACCGGTTTGATACTGGTGCTCGCCGCCAACACCGCCTTCAACGGGTTCCCGGTGCTCGGCTCGATCCTCGCCCAGGACCGCTACCTGCCGCGCCAGCTGCACACCCGCGGCGACCGGCTGGCCTTCTCCAACGGGATCATCCTGCTCGCCACGGTGGCCGTGGTCTTCGTCGTGGCGTTCGGCGCCGACCCGAACCGGCTGATCCAGCTGTACATCGTGGGCGTCTTCGTCTCGTTCAACATGAGCCAGTCCGGCATGATCCGGCACTGGACCCGGCTGCTGCGCACCGAGACCGATCCCCGGGCGCGGCGCCGGATGCAGCTCTCCCGGGCGATCAACACCTTCGGGCTGGTGATGACCGCGGCGGTGCTGATCGTCGTGCTGGTCACCAAGATCGGCCACGCCTGGATCGCGATCGCCACCATGTGCGTGCTGTTCGTGCTGATGAAGGCGGTCCGGCGGCACTACGACCGGGTCTCCGCCGAGCTGGCCGCGGCCGAGGAGCCGGAGGACAGCGCGCCGCCGAGCCGGATCCACGCCATCGTGCTGGTCTCCAAGCTGCACAAGCCGGCCCTGCGGGCGCTGGCCTACGCGCGGCTGCTCCAGGCGCACGAGCTGGAGGCGGTGACCGTCGACGTGGACCCGGCGGACACCCGGGCGCTGCGCGAGGAGTGGGCGGCGCGCGGGATCGACGTGCCGCTGCGGGTGCTGGAGTCGCCGTACCGGGAGATCACCGGGCCGGTGCTGGACCACGTCAGGAACCTGCGCCGGTCCAGCCCGCGCGAGGTGGTCAGCGTGTACATCCCGGAGTACGTGGTGGGCCACTGGTACGAGCACCTGTTGCACAACCAGAGCGCGCTGCGGCTCAAGGGGCGGCTGCTGTTCAGGCCGGGGGTGATGGTGACCTCGGTGCCCTGGCAGCTGGAGTCCTCGGCGCGGCGCCGTTCGCCGGGGGCCTGGTCGGCCCCCGGTGCCGTGCGGCGCGGCGAACCGCGGCCGGGCACGGTACCGTCGGGTTCCGTCGAGACCGCCGCTGAGCCCAGCAAGGACACCGTTACGTGAGCCGCAACACCCCGCCCCGTTCCTCGGGCAAGTCCGGACAGCCGCGCAAGGGCGCGGCCGGCAAGGTCGGGCAGGTCGCCCGGCCGCGCTGGTCGGCCCGCCCGGCCCGGCCGGCCGCCACCGACCGTGAGGGCTACACGGCCGACACCGCTCCCGTGGTGCCGGGCGAGCGGCCTTCGGCGGGGGAGCCGGTCCGTCCGGCCGTCCCGGCGAAGGCAGGGCAGGCCGCGGGCGGTGCGAAGCCGGCGAAGGCCAAGGCCGCGCGGGCCGGGCGCGGCGGCAAGCCCGCCCGGGCGGCGCGCCCGGCGGTGCCGGCCGTGCCCAAGGGCCCCGGCGGCGACCCGCTGGTCGGCGAGCGCTACGAGGTCGAGGTCGGCCCGGTGGCGCACGGCGGCGGCCACTGCGTGGCGCGGCACGAGGGCCGGGTGCTCTTCGTGCGGCACGCGCTGCCCGGCGAGCGGGTGATCGCCCAGGTCACCGAGGGCACCACCAAGTCGCGCTTCCTGCGGGCCGACGCCGTGGAGGTGCTGGAGCCGGCCAAGGACCGGATCGCGCCGCCCTGCCCGTTCGCCGGCCCGGGCCGCTGCGGCGGCTGCGACTGGCAGCACGTCACCCCCGGCGGGCAGCGCAAGCTCAAGGCACAGGTGCTCACCGAGCAGCTGGCCAAGCTGGCCGGGCTGACCCCGGAGCAGGCCGGCTGGGACGGCAGCGTCGAGCCGGTCGGCGGCAAGCTGCCGGCCAGTGAGGTGCCGGCCTGGCGGACCCGGGTGCAGTACGCGGTGGACCCGGAGACCGGCGAGGTCGGCCTGCGCCGACACCGCTCGCACGAGGTCGAGCTGATCGACCGCTGCCTGATCGCCGCCCCCGGGGTGACCGAGTTGGGCATCGAGGCGCGCGACTGGACCGGCCTGGCCTCGGTGGAGGCGATCGCCGCCACCGGTTCCTCGGACCGCCAGGTGATCCTGCGTCCGCTGCCCGGCGAGCAGCTGCCGCTGGTCGAGCTGGAGAAGCCGGTCTCGATCTCCCGGATCGACGAGCAGGGGCTGTTCCACCGGGTGCACGGGCGGACCTTCGTCCGCGAGCGGGCGGCCGGCCGCACCTGGCGGGTCAGCGAGGGCGGCTTCTGGCAGATCCACCCCGAGGCGCCGGGCACCCTGGTGGACGCGGTGCTGTCCGGACTCGACCCGCAGTGGGGCGAGAACGCGCTCGACCTGTACTGCGGGGTGGGCCTGTTCGCCGGCGCGCTGGCCGACCGGGTCGGCGAGGACGGCGCGGTGCTGGGCATCGAGTCGAGCAAGCAGGCGGTGACCGACGCCCGGCACAACCTGGCCGAGCTGGAGAACGTCCGGATCGAGTGCGACAAGGTGGAGACCCTGCTGCCGCGCACCGGGATCACCTCCACCGACCTGATCGTGCTCGACCCGCCGCGCGCGGGGGCAGGTCGCGAGACGGTCCGGCAGCTGACCGGGCTGCGGGCCCGCCGGATCGCGTACGTGGCCTGCGACCCGGCCGCGCTCGCCCGCGACCTGGGCTTCTTCCACGAGGGCGGCTACCGGCCGGTCTCGCTGCGGGCCTTCGACCTGTTCCCGATGACGCACCACTTCGAGTGCGTGGCGATTCTGGAGCCGGTCCAGGACTGAACCCCGACCGCCCGGTCCGACGGGGGCGCAGCACCGCGCGGTGCTGCGCCCCCGTCGCATGTGCCGGTCCTGCGCCCCCTGCGTGCCCCTGTGTGCGCCCTTGTCGTGCTAGCACTTCGGCGCTAGCTTCGACCGCATGGGTAAGAAGCAGCTCAACGTGCGGGTGGACGCAAGCACCGCTGAGATGGCCCGGGAACGGGCGGAGCAGCAGGGGATCAGCATGAACCAGTACATCGAGCGGCTCGTCCAGCAGGACATGGGCGAGACCGGGTTGCGCTTCGTCGACGCGGCGGCCCAGTTCATGAAGGAGTACGAGAGCGAGTTCCTCGCGGAGTTCGGCGAGCAGGGCGCGGCCGGCGGCCGGCCCGGTGACCGTCGTTGAGGGTCGAGGTCGACCTCTCCTGGCTGCTCATGACCGCCGAGCAGTACACCCCCGGCGATCCGCAGGTGACCGACTACGGGTCGCTGCTCGCGGCGGTGGCCCGGCACCAGGCGGAGATCTTCGACATCGCGGTCTACCCCGAACCCCAGGACCGCGCGGCGGCGCTGATGCACCAGCTGATCCGGGTGCCGGCGCTGGAGCGCACCAACGAGCTGTTCGCCACCGCCGTCGCCTACGCCTACCTGGTGGCCTGCGGGTGCCACGTCGCCACCACCGCGCGCGAGGTGCGCAGCCTGGCCCGGGCCATCCGGGAGGGCAGGCTCGGGGTGGACGGGGTGGCCGAGCGGCTGAACGGCTGGGTGGTGGACGAGGCCGAGGGGGAGGGGGTGGCCGGCGACGACGGCGATCCCGACTCCGACTCCGACACCGACTGAGCCGAGCGGGCGGGTCGCTTAGGGTGGGGCGGTGCTCCAGGACATCCAGCGGTATCTGACCTGCCCGCACTGCGGTCTGGGCCTGGCCCTCGACGCCGCGGGGCGCGGCCTGCGCTGCCCGGCCGGGCACAGCTTCGACGTGGCCAAGCAGGGCTACGTGAGCCTGCTCGGCGGGGGAGCGCACACCGGGACCGGGGACACCACGGAGATGGTCGCCGCCCGGGCCGACTTCCTCGCCGCCGGCCACTACCGCCCGATCGCGGACGCCCTGGCGCGGGCCGCCGCCGAGGCCGCGCCGACTCCCGGCGGCCTGGTCGCGGACCTGGGTGCCGGCACCGGCTACTACCTCGCCCGGGTCCTCGACGGGCTCGGCGGCGAGCAGGTGGGCGCGGCGCTGGACATCTCCAAGTTCGCGCTGCGCCGGGCCGCTCGGGCGCACCCACGGATCGGTGCGGTGGTCTGCGACGCCTGGCGCCCGCTGCCGCTCGCCGACGGGAGCGCCGAGCTGGTGCTCAACGTCTTCGCGCCGCGGGACGGTGGCGAGATCCGGCGGGTGCTGCGACCGGGCGGGCGGCTGCTGCTGGTCTCGCCGAGCCCCCGGCACCTGGGCGAGCTGGTCGGCGCGCTCGGGCTGCTCTCGGTGGACGAGGAGAAGGAGCGGCGGATCGACGAGAAGCTCGGGCCCTGGCTGCGGCTGGTCGGGCGGACCGAGGTGGAGTTCCCGCTGCGGCTCCCGCACCCGGACGCCGCCGCGGTGGTGGGGATGGGGCCGAACGCCTGGCACACCGACCAGGCCCGGGTCGCGGCCGCGCTCGCGGAGCTGCCCGAGCCGGTCGAGGTGACCGGGTCAGTGCTGCTGTCCTTGTACGAGTGAGACGTTCTTCCCCGGGTCGCCTCTGGTGCCGCAGGGTTGCCTCTGGTTCGGTTGGCTCGCCTGGTTCGGCTGGGTCGCCTGCGCTGAAAGTCGAAGAGGCCGACGTCCGGGTCGGGCCGGCCCCCTCGTTGGGATGAATCGCCCCGGGCAGGGACGTTTCTGCTGGTCCCGCCGGACCGGGCCGTCACTAGGGTCGGCTCGGTGACCAGCGATGTCGTCCCGCCGACCGCCTCCATGCCCTCCGCCACCGCGCCCGGCCGGCGGCCGGCCCTGCGGCCCACCGTGGAGGAACTCCGGCTCACCTCCTTCAAGTCCTACCGCCGGGCCGTCCTGCCGATCAGCCCGCTCACCGTGCTGCACGGCCCCTCCGGCGCCGGCAAGTCGAACGCGCTGGACGCCCTCGCGGTGCTCTCCCGGCTGGCGCTCGGTGAGGAGATCGGGCCCTCGCTGGACGGTGTCGGCGGAGTGGGCGGCCCGCTGGCCGCGCCGGTGCGCGGCGGGCTGCTCGGCTGCGTCCCGCACGGCCGCAACGCGATCATCCTGGGCTGCTCGGTCCGCTCCGACGCCGGCCTGATCCGGCTGGAGCTGGTGGTCCGCACCGACGGGCGGGTCCGGGTCGCCCGGGAGTGGCTGGCCTGCGACGGCAAGACCCTGGTGGAGACCGGTGAACAGGACGTCAGCGCCGGCCGGATCAACGTCAGCTGGCACAACGACACCCGGCAGGGCGACATCCGCGCACCCTTCCCGAGCGGCAGTCTGATCACCACCCAGATTCCGCTGCGGGTGGCCGGGTCCTCGCCCGGCGAGTGCAAGGTGCTGGCGGCCACCGAGCAGCTGCTCACCGCGCTGCGCGAGGTCTTTCCGGTGCATCCCGTGCCGGCGCTGATGCGCGGCTGGGTGCGGCCCGAGGCGGACGCCCGGCTGTTGCCCAGCGCGGCCAACCTCTCGGCGGTGCTGGCCCGACTGCAGGGCGAGTGCGCGCGACGCTACGGCCGGTTGCTGCGCGCGGTGCAGGCGGCGGCCCCGCACCCGCTGCTCGGCCTGGACGTGGCCCGGCGCGGCAGCCTGGCCCAGGAGCGGCTGCTGGCGGTCTTCGACGAGGGGGTGCTCGGCCGGACCGGCGCCGACCAGGCCTCGGACGGGATGCTGCGGCTGCTCGCCTTCGCTGCCGTGCTGCTCACCGGGGCCGGTGTGCTGGACGTCGAGCCGGCAGTCGAAGTCCCGTGGGCACAGCGGCAGTTGACCGTGATCGCGGAGGATCTCGGGGCCGGCCTCTCGGCGGACCAGACGGCCTCGCTGCTCCGGCTGGCGCGGGAGATGTGCGGCAAGGACCACGTGCGGCTGCTGGCGGCGTTGCAGGATCCGGCGGCCGCGCGGCTGGCCGGCGGGGTGGAGTTGGTCGAGTGCGGGCGGGATCCGTTGAGCGGGTACAGCGTGTTGCGGCCGGATCCGGCACCGCCGCGGGTGCCGGCCCAGCCGCCGGGGCACGAGACGGCCGCCGCCTCGGCCCCGGGCGCCTCGTCCGGGGATGCCGGGGCGCCGCCGGTTGCGCGGTCTGGGCCCGGGGCGGACGCCGCCGGCATGGATGCGGTAGACCTGGAGCGGTGACCGACCGACCTGATGACCTGCCCGTGGCCGCTGGCCTGGGCGCGCTGGCCGACCGACTCGCGCGGTTCGCCGCGGCCCGGCGCTGGCAGCCGTTCCACACTCCGAAGAACCTGGCCGCGGCGCTCAGCGTGGAGGCGGGGGAGCTGCTGGAGATCTTCCAGTGGCTCACCCCGGAGCAGGCGGCGGCGGTGATGGACGACCCGGAGAGCGCGCACCGGGTCCGTGACGAGGTCGCCGACGTGCTGGCCTATCTGGTGCAGTTCTGCACCGTGCTCGGGGTCGACCCACTGGCCGCGCTGGCGGACAAGATCGACCGCAACGAGCTGCGCTTCCCGGTGCCGGAGCCGTCCGCCGACTGCTGAGACTGTCCACAACCCCGGGGTTGTCCACAGCTCCGGGATTCCCTGCCGCGCGGCTTTCGATCCGCGGTCACCCTCTACTCCTGACGGGCCGTTCGCTCACGGCCTGTCGGTCCGTTCGTTCGGACCGCTCGTTCGGAGCTTTCGTTCGATGTGGGAGGAACCACCGACATGGATGCGCTGCGCTTGATCAAGACCGCCCGGTACGCGCTCGCCGAGGCCAGGAGCGCGCCCGACGTGCTGCAGGAGGCCTGGCAGACGGCGGTGTTCACGGAGGCGCTGGCCGCCCGGCTGGTCGACCACCCGGTGTCGGAGGTGGTGACGCTCGCACAGCTGCTCGGCGGGGCGGGGCGACATGCCGCCGGCTGCCTGGAGCTGCCGCCGGACCGACCGGAGCGCGGGGAGTGGGCCACCCCCGGGTGGGCCGCCCGGCTGACCGAGCTGGGTGAGCCCGCGCTCGTGCTGCTCCAGTTCCGGCACCTGCTGAACGAGGTGGGCGAGGCGCTGATCGTGACAGCCTGCGGGGCCGACACGGAGGGCGTCTACTGGCAGTGCATCGACGGGGTGGACGCCTACGTCGAATGTCGGGAGCTGGTGATCGAGCTGCTCCGGGTGCTGCGCCGACTCGATCCGGAGCCCGGCGGCGTGGCCGGCCACCACCCGGACCCGGGCCCCGGCGACGTGCCCCGGCAGGGGCCGGCGCGGCTGCTGCTGCCGCTCGAACCGCCGACGGCCGAGCCACCGGGAGCTCGATCGCTCGGGGCCCGGCCGCTCGGTCCGGCCGATCCGCCGGACACGGGCGGCCCGGCCGACGGTCCGCCTCCCGCCCGGCCGTCGCACCGGCGCCGGCGCTACCAGCCGCCGGGGCCGGTCGCGGAGCCGGCCGAGCTGGTGGGCTCGGCCGACCTGGCGCCGGCCGACTCCAGGTCCGCCAGGTCGGCGTTGACGGTGGCGAGCAGCTCCTGCAACTGGTCCAGCAGGGTCTTGGGCGGTGCGGCGGGGGTCGCCGGCGCGGCGGGGAGTTCCTCCGGTGACGCGACGGGGTCCTCGTACCTGGGCTCGGACATGAGGGGAACCCTCCAGCTCGGTCGTGCGATGCGATGCGGCGGACACCGGCGCCGCCCGTGCGGGAGACGCCGCGAGGGCGCGCGGCCCCACTACTGCAACGACCCGCGACCGCCACGGGTCACCGGGCGCCACCCGTTGCGGGTCAACCCGGGCCGGGGGTCAGCCCCGAGGGTGAGCCGGGCTTGCCGCGGGCCCGCGCCCTCCGGTATGCGGGCGTCCCGCCGCGCGAGCGACGCCCGTGCGAACGGCGCCGGACCCCCGCTCGCGCTCGGTGCGCGGGCGAGGGCCCGGGTGAACCGGCCGCGCCAGGCCGGCGGGGGGTCAGTTGTGCGCGTGCAGGTCGGCGTTCAGCCCGCCCCAGGAGCCGGAACGGGCGATCACCTCGACCGCGCCGGACTGCGAGTTGCGGCGGAACAGCAGGTTGTCCTGCCCGGAGAGCTCGACCGCCTTGGCGATCTGGCCGTCCGGCAGGGTCACCCGGGTGCCCGCGGTGACGTACAGGCCGGCCTCGACCACGCAGTCGTTGCCCAGCGCGATGCCGATGCCCGCGTTGGCGCCCAGCAGGCAGCGCTCGCCCACCGAGACGACCTGCTTGCCGCCGCCGGAGAGGGTGCCCATGATCGAGGCGCCGCCGCCGATGTCGCTGTGGTCACCGACCACCACGCCCGCGCTGATCCGACCCTCGACCATCGAGGTGCCGAGGGTACCGGCGTTGAAGTTGACGAAGCCCTCGTGCATCACGGTGGTGCCGACGGCCAGGTGCGCACCGAGCCGGACCCGGTCGGCGTGCGCGATCCGGACCCCGGAGGGCGCGACGTAGTCGGTCATCCGCGGGAACTTGTCGATCCCGTAGACGGCCAGCTGGCCGCCCTCGGCGCGGACGGCGAGCCGGGCCTGCTCGACCAGCTCCACCGGCACCGGGCCGATGTTGGTCCAGGCGACGTTGGCGAGCAGGCCGAACACGCCGTCCAGGTTCTGGCCGTGCGGCCGGACCAGCCGGTGGCTCAGCAGGTGCAGGCGCAGGTAGACGTCGTGCGCGTCGAGCGGCTTCTCGTCCAGCGAGGCGATGGTGGTGCGCACGGCGACGACCTCCACCCCTCGGCGGGCGTCGTGGCGCAGCGCGGTGGCGACGCCGTCGCCGAGCTCCGCCTCGGCCTGCTCGGCCGTGAGCCGGACGGTGCCGGACGGGCCGGGCTCGGCGGCCAGGGCGGGGGCGGGGTACCAGGTGTCGAGAACGGTGCCGTCGGCGGCGATGGTCGCCAGACCTGCGGCGACGGCACCCCGGGTGGGAGAGGTGGATTCAGCAGTCACACCGTGCACGGTAACGAATTTCGGCCACCCCTGCCGAACGAGCCCAGGGAACGGACGGTCCCGCCCGGCCAAAACCAGATGTCCTGCCGCCCGCTCCGGGGCAATACTGAGCCGGGTGTTCATCTCGATATCCACCACCGGAACAGCCGACCGCCCGGCCACCGACCTGGGCTTCCTGCTGCACAAGCACCCGGAGAAGGCCCAGCGCTTCACCACCTCGCACGGGGAGGCGTACGTCTTCTACCCGGAGGCCGGTGCGGAGCTGTGCACGGTGGCCCTGGTGCTCGAAGTCGACCCCATCGCCCTGGTCCGCCGCGCCCGCGGCAAGGGTCACGGCCCGTCGACGGCCTCCGGAGCCGGCGCGCTCTCGCAGTACGTCAACGACCGCCCCTACGCGGCCTCCTCGCTGCTCGCGGTGGCGCTGCGGACGGTCTTCCGGACGGCCATGAAGGGCGTCTGCGAGCAGCGGCCCGGGCTCGCCGATCAGGAGCGGCCGCTGGCCGTGGTGCTGCCGGCGGTGCAGGTGGGTGGCGGCGCCGAGCGACGCTCGCCGGACGAGCGGCCGCTGGTCAACCGGCTCTTCGAGCCGCTCGGTTGGAGGGTCGCGGCCACGCCGGTCCCGCTGGACGAGGCGTTCCCGGAGTGGGGCGAGTCGCGTTACCTGCGCTTGGAGCTGACCGGCACGCTGCGGTTGGCCGACGCGCTGCAGCAGCTCTATGTGCTGTTGCCGGTGCTCGACGGTGCCAAGCACTACTGGGTCGCCCCGGACGAGGTGGACAAGCTGCTCGGCGCAGGCGAGGGCTGGCTCGCGGACCACCCGGACCGTGCCCTGATCAGCCGCCGTTACCTGGTCCGCCGCTGGTCACTGGCGAACGAGGCGATCCGTCGGCTGGAGCTGGCCCGGCTCGCCGAGACCGACGACCGCGAGGCCGAGGAGCTCGACAACGCGGTGGACCTCGACCGCTCGGACGGTCCGGAGTCCGTCGCTGGGTCCACTTCGGGCAGCGCCCCGGACGTCGACGCGGACACCGGCTCCGGCACCCGCTCGGCGGACGACCCCCGGCCGGTGCCGCTCGCTCGACAGCGCCGGGAGGCGATCCTGGCGGCACTGCGCGAGTCCGGTGCCGCCAGGGTGCTCGATCTCGGCTGTGGGCAGGGCGAGTTGGTGGGTGACCTGCTCAAGGAGCCGACGGTCACCAGCGTGCTGGGGGTGGACGTCTCGGCGACCGCGCTGGTGGCGGCGGCCCGCAAGCTCAAGCTGGACCGGCTGTCGGAGCGCCAGGCCGCCCGGGTGCGGCTGGTCCAGGGCGCGCTCACCTACACCGACGCCCGGCTCAAGGGCTACGACGCCGCGGTCCTCTCCGAGGTTATCGAGCATCTGGACCTGCCCCGGCTTCCCGCACTCGAACACGCGGTGTTCGGCGCGGCCCGACCGGCCACCGTGGTCGTCACCACCCCGAACGTCGAGTACAACGTCCGCTGGGAGAGCCTCCCGGCCGGCCACGCCCGGCACGCCGACCACCGCTTCGAGTGGACCCGTGCCGAGTTCCGCGACTGGGCGGAGCGAGTGGCCGAGAGCTACGGGTACACCGTGGTCTTCCGCCCAGTCGGGCCGGAGGACCCGGAGGTGGGCCCGCCGACCCAGCTGGCCCTGTTCCACCGCGGCACCGGCACCACCGCGAGCGCCACCTCGACCACCACCGACACCCCGAGCAGCACCGACACTCCCGAAGGGAGCTGACCCGATGACCGACGAGACCCAGGCCACCCTGCCCGCTCCCGAGATCCCCGTCGCCGAGGCCGGGGCGAAGGTCCGCCGGCTGCCCGTCACCGACCTCTCGCTGGTGGTGCTGATCGGCACCAGCGGCGCGGGCAAGTCCACCTTCGCCCGGCGGCACTTCGCGCCGACCCAGGTGATCTCCTCCGACTACTGCCGGGGCCTGGTCGCCGACGACGAGAACGACCAGTCCGCCTCTGCCGACGCCTTCGAGCTGCTGCACTTCATCGTCGGCAAGCGGCTGGCCGCCGGCCGGCTGACCGTGGTGGACGCCACCAACGTCCAGCCGGAGACCCGCAAGCAGCTGGTCCGGATCGCCCGTGAGCACGACGTGCTGCCGATCGCGATCGTGCTGGACGTGCCGCCGGGCGTCTGTGCCGAGCGCAACCGCTCCCGCCCGGACCGGAACATGGGCGCCCACGTGATCCCACGTCAGCACCGCGAGCTGTGCCGCTCGCTGGGCAGCCTGGAGCGCGAGGGCTTCCGCAAGGTGCACCACCTGCGCGGCGCGGCGGAGGTGGAGAGCGCCGAGATCGTGCTGGAGAAGCGCTGGAACGATCTGCGCCACCTCACCGGCCCGTTCGACATCATCGGCGACATCCACGGCTGCCGGGCCGAGTTGGAGACGCTGCTCGGGAAGCTCGGCTACTCCCTGCGGCGGGACGAGCAGGGCCGGCCGGTCGACGCCCTGCCGCCCTCCTCGCCCGCCCCCGGGCGGGAGCGGCCGTCGGGCAGCCGGACCGCCGTGTTCGTCGGTGACCTGGTCGACCGCGGGCCGGACACCCCGGGCGTGCTGCGCCTGGTGATGGGCATGGTGGCGGCCGGGCACGCGATCTGCGTCCCGGGCAACCACGAGAACAAGCTCGGTCGGGTGCTGTCCGGTCGGCAGGTCACCGTCTCGCACGGGCTCAAGGAGTCGCTGGACCAGCTGGCAGCCGAGCCGGAGGAGTTCCGCGCCGCCGTCCGGGCCTTCCTGCGCGATCTGGTCAGCCACTACCGGCTGGACGGCGGCAACCTGGTGGTCTGCCACGCCGGGCTGCCGGAGAAGTACCACGGCCGCAACTCCGGCCGGGTCCGCTCGCACGCGCTCTACGGGGACACCACCGGCGAGACCGACGAGTACGGCCTGCCGGTCCGCTACCCGTGGGCCGAGGAGTACCGCGGCCGGGCCCTGGTGGTCTACGGGCACACCCCGGTCCCGGCCGCGAGCTTCCTCAACAACACCATCTGCGTGGACACCGGTTGCGTCTTCGGCGGCAGCCTGACCGCGCTGCGCTACCCCGAGCGCGAGCTGGTCTCGGTGCCGGCCGAGCGCGAGTGGTACGCCCCGGTCCGGTCGCTGGCCAGTGACGCCCCGGGCGGCCGGGAGGGCCGGCCGCTGGACGTCGCCGACGTGACCGGTCGGCGGACCGTCGAGACCGCCCGGCACGGCCGGATCGCCGTCCGCGAGGAGAACGCGGCGGCCGCGCTGGAGGTGATGAGCCGCTTCGCGCTCGACCCGCGCCTGCTGCCGTACCTCCCGCCGACCATGGCACCGAGCGCGGCCTCCCGCCGGGACGGCTACCTGGAACACCCCGAGGAGGCGTTCTTCGCCTACCGCGCGGACGGCGTGGGCCAGGTGGTCTGCGAGGAGAAGCACATGGGCTCCCGGGCGATGGTGCTGGTGGCCCGCGAGCCGGCCGCCCTGGAGCAGCGCTTCGGCGTCGCGGCGCCCGGAGCGATCTGGACCAGGACGGGCCGGGCGTTCCTCGGCGACCAGCGGCTGACCGAGGCGATCCTCGACCGGGTGCGGGCGGCCGCCGAGATCGCGGGCCTCTTCGACGAGCTGGCCACCGGCTGGCTGCTGCTCGACGCCGAGCTGCTGCCCTGGTCGCTCAAGGCGGCCGAGCTGCTGCGCCGGCAGTACGCGGCGGTCGGCGCGGCCGCCGGCTCCGCGCTGCCCGAGGTGCTCTCCGCACTCGACCGCGCGGCCGGCCGGGGGGTCGAGGGGCTCGCCGAGCTGACCGAGCGCCAGCGTCAGCGGGCGGCGGACGCGGCGGCCTTCACCGTGGCCTACCGCCGCTACTGCTGGCCGACCGAGGGGCTGTCCGGGATCCGGCTGGCGCCGTTCCAACTGCTCGCCGCGGAGGGCGCCAACCTCGCGGTGCGCCCGCACGACGAGCACCTGGCCCGGATCGACCGCCTGGTCGCCGCCGACGCGGCCGCGGGCCCGGAGCCACTGCTCCGCGGCACCGGGCGGCTGGTCGTGGACACCGCGGACGAGGTCTCGATCGCGGCCGGAACCGCCTGGTGGGAGGAGCTGACCGGGGCCGGCGGTGAGGGCGTGGTGGTCAAACCGCTGGCGTCCTTCGTCCGTGGCGCGGCGGGGGAGGGGCGGCCAGATGGCCTGGTCCAGCCGGGCCTCAAGGTGCGCGGTCGCGAGTACCTGCGGATCATCTACGGTCCCGACTACACCGAGCACCTGGACCGGTTGCGGCAGCGCTCGCTCGGCCACAAGCGCTCGCTCGCACTGCGCGAGTACGCCCTGGGTCTGGAGGCGCTGGACCGGTTGGCGGCCGGCGAGCCGCTCTGGCGGGTGCACGAGCCGGTCTTCGCCGTGCTGGCCCTGGAGTCGGAGCCGGTGGACCCGAGGCTCTGATCGCCCACGCGCGTACCGCGGCGCCCCGGACCGCCTCGACCGCCTGACCCGACTGTCGAGTGGCCGGGCGGTCGGGGCGGCCCGGCCGCATTCTGGAGTCCGGAGGCGGACGGCCCGCCCCCGAGTTTGGGCTCTGCATAGAAATTCCAAGTATCGTATACACTTCCCGGCACTGGCGTACCCAGCGGCGCCGTGTCCAGCGTCCCCCGCCCGACCCCCGGCCCCGGCCGGTCGCGGTCGGCAGACCGTCACCCCAGGAGCTTGGTATGGCCACGAACCTCCGGAACAGGCACTTCCTCAAGGAACTGGACTTCACGGCCGCGGAGTTCCACTTCCTGCTGGAGCTCGCCGCGGAGCTCAAGGCCGCCAAGCGGGCTGGCACCGAGCAGCCCCGGCTGCGCGGCAGGAACATCGCGCTGATCTTCGAGAAGACCTCGACTCGCACCCGCTGCGCCTTCGAGGTGGCCGCCCACGACCAGGGCGCTGCGACCACCTACCTGGACCCGGCCGGCTCGCAGATCGGCCACAAGGAGTCGATTAAGGACTCGGCCCGGGTCCTCGGCCGGATGTTCGACGGGATCGAGTACCGCGGCCACGGCCAGGAGGTCGTCGAGGAGCTGGCCCGGCACGCCGGGGTGCCGGTCTGGAACGGCCTCACCGACGAGTGGCACCCGACCCAGATGCTGGCCGACGTGCTGACCATCCAGGAGCACAGCAGCAAGCCGCTGACCGAGATCTCCCTCGCCTACCTGGGCGACGCGCGCAACAACATGGGCAACTCGCTGCTGGTGACCGGTGCGCTGCTCGGTCTCGACATCCGGATCGTGGCCCCCGAGCAGCTCTGGCCGGCCGAGGAGATCCGCAAGAGCGCCGAGGAACTCGCCGCCGCGAGCGGCGCCCGGATCACCCTCACCGACGACGTCGCCGCCGGCGTGGCCGGCGCCGACTTCCTCTACACCGATGTCTGGGTCTCGATGGGTGAGCCCAAGGAGGTCTGGGCCGAGCGGATCGCCCTGCTGCGGCCCTACCAGGTCTCGATGGACACCGTCCGGGCGACCGGCAACCCCGACGTCAGGTTCCTGCACTGCCTGCCGGCCTTCCACGACCTGGGCACCGCACTCTGCCGCCAGATGTACGAGGCGACCGGGATGAGCGAGCTGGAGTGCACCGACGAACTCTTCGAGTCGCCGCACTCGATCGTCTTCGACCAGGCGGAGAACCGCCTGCACACCATCAAGGCCGTCCTGGTCGCCACCCTCGGCTCCTGACGACCGGCACGCGGCCCTCCGAACCGACCGGCGCTCAGCCGGCCGGGCGCCGCAGGCCCCGGATCTCGCAGCGCGGCCCGCTGGCCCGCATCAGCCGCAGGTCGGCGGTGACCAGCGGGGCGCCCAGCTGCTCGGCGACCGCGACATAGGCGGCGTCGTCGGGGGTCAGATTGTCCTTCAGCTCCCAGATCCGGCCGAGCAACGAGGCCAGCGCCACTTTGTGGAACACGATGCCCGGCAGTTCGGCGGCCACCGCCGCCACCTGCTCCGCGGTGTTCTCCCTCGCCAGGTAGCGCCCGCGCAGCGACTGCATCACCTCGATCAGCAGGTGCTCGGGCGCCGCCCAGTCCGGGTCGGCGGCCAGCGCGGCGCGCGCCGCGTCACCCCGCTCGCCTCTGTCGGCCAGCGCCAGCACCAGTGCGGAGGCATCGACGACGATCATCGGACTGGTCTCCTCGGACTCGGCTCACCCGGTGGGGCCCGAACCGCCCGTTGCCCCGCGCCACGGTAACCGGTGCCCCGCCGACGCCGGCCGCGCACCCCGCCGCGTCGACCCGGCCGCCCGCGACACCGGGCCCGCCGCGCGGAAGAGGCCGTGCGGAAGAGGTGGCGCCCCGGCCGAGCACGAACTCCTCGCAGTCGGCCGCGGTCGGGCGGCGCCGAAGTGTGCCGATCACTCGTCCCCCTCCGGGGCCGTCCTGCCCGTGTGTCCCGTTGGGCGCCCGAGCCACGGCCCCGCTGACGACCCGGTCGGTGCTGTCGACGGGAAGGCGAAGGCGGGCGGGAATGGCGCTGGAGGGGAGCACGGCCGGACTCGCCAGGGGGTGCCTGAGGTCACTCTGAGTCCGCCCATGCACTATGGTTTATCTCGACATCGAGATAACTCCTCGCTAGGATGTATCTCGACATCAAGATACTTGCCGAGAGGCGCCCACCGGCGGCGCTGGCGGGGCAAGCCTAACTTAGGTCACCCTAACTAAGGCTCACCTTACCATCTGGATGGCCGGCTGGGCCTGCCTCGATGTGTGGTCCACCCATGACCTCACGTCAGAGACGTGCCGCACGAAGCACCTAGAAGGAGTCAGTCGTGTCCGCGAACAGCTTCGACGCCCGCAGCTCGCTGCAGGTGGGCGACGAGTCGTACGAGATCTTCAAGCTCTCCGCCGTCGAGGGTTCCGAGCGGCTGCCTTACAGCCTCAAGGTGCTGCTGGAGAACCTGCTCCGTACCGAGGACGGCGCGAACATCACCGCCGACCACATCCGCGCGCTGGGCAACTGGGACCAGAACGCCGAGCCGAGCCAGGAGATCCAGTTCACGCCGGCCCGCGTGATCATGCAGGACTTCACCGGCGTGCCGTGTGTCGTCGACCTCGCCACCATGCGTGAGGCGGTCAAGGAGCTGGGCGGCGACCCGGCCAAGATCAACCCGCTGGCCCCGGCCGAGCTGGTCATCGACCACTCCGTCATCGCCGACAAGTTCGGCACCAAGGACGCCTTCACCCAGAACGTCGAGATCGAGTACGGCCGCAACAAGGAGCGCTACCAGTTCCTGCGCTGGGGCCAGACCGCGTTCGACGAGTTCAAGGTCGTTCCGCCGGGCACCGGCATCGTGCACCAGGTGAACATCGAGCACCTGGCCCGCACCATCATGGTCCGGGGTGGCCAGGCCTACCCCGACACCTGTGTCGGCACCGACTCGCACACCACCATGGTCAACGGCCTCGGTGTGCTGGGCTGGGGCGTCGGCGGCATCGAGGCCGAGGCTGCCATGCTCGGCCAGCCGGTCTCCATGCTGATCCCGCGCGTGGTCGGCTTCAAGCTCAACGGCGAGCTCCCGGCCGGCGCCACCGCCACCGACCTGGTGCTCACCATCACCGAGATGCTGCGCAAGCACGGTGTGGTCGGCAAGTTCGTCGAGTTCTACGGCGCCGGCGTCACCGCCATCCCGCTGGCCAACCGCGCCACCATCGGCAACATGTCGCCGGAGTTCGGCTCGACCTGCGCGATCTTCCCGATCGACGCCGAGACCATCAACTACCTGAAGCTCACCGGCCGCGACGAGCAGCAGCTCGCCCTGGTCGAGGCGTACGCCAAGGAGCAGGGCCTCTGGCACGACCCGTCGGTCGAGCCGGTCTACTCCGAGTACCTGGAGCTGGACCTCGCCACCGTCGTCCCGTCGATCGCCGGCCCGAAGCGCCCGCAGGACCGCGTGGTGCTGGCCGAGGCCGCCGAGAAGTTCGTCGAGGCGCTGCCGACCTACTCCGCCGAGGCCTCCAAGCCGACCCCGGTGACCGCTCCGGACGGCACGAGCTACCAGATCGACAACGGCGCGGTCGTGATCGCCTCGATCACCTCCTGCACCAACACCTCCAATCCCTCCGTCATGCTGGGCGCCGCCCTGCTGGCGAAGAAGGCCGTGGAGAAGGGCCTGCACGTCAAGCCCTGGGTCAAGACCACCCTGGCCCCCGGGTCCAAGGTCGTCATGGACTACTACGAGAAGGCCGGCCTGCTCCCGTACATGGAGAAGCTGGGCTTCAACCTGGTCGGCTACGGCTGCGTCACCTGCATCGGCAACTCGGGCCCGCTGCCCGAGGAGGTCTCGAAGGCCGTCAACGACGCCGACCTCGCCGTGGTGTCGGTGCTCTCCGGCAACCGCAACTTCGAGGGCCGGATCAACCCGGACGTCAAGATGAACTACCTGGCGTCCCCGCCGCTGGTGGTCGCCTACGCCCTGGCCGGCAACATGAACGTCGACATCACCAGGGACGCCCTGGGTCAGGACGCCGACGGCAACGACGTCTTCCTCTCCGACATCTGGCCGTCGGAGCAGGAGGTGGCCCACGTGGTCGCCGCCTCCATCGACCAGGACATGTTCACCAAGGACTACGCGGACGTCTTCGCCGGTGACCACCGCTGGCAGTCGCTCCCGGTCCCGACCGGCAACACCTTCGAGTGGGACGCCGAGTCCACCTACGTCCGCAAGCCCCCGTACTTCGAGGGCATGGCCAAGACCCCGAGCCCGGTGGCGGACATCGCCGGCGCCCGCGTGCTGGCCAAGCTGGGCGACTCGGTCACCACCGACCACATCTCCCCGGCCGGCAACATCAAGGCCGGTACGCCCGCCGCGCAGTACCTGACCGAGCACGGTGTCGAGAAGCGCGACTTCAACTCGTACGGCTCGCGCCGTGGCAACCACGAGGTGATGATCCGCGGCACCTTCGCCAACATCCGCCTGCGCAACCAGATCGCGCCGGGCACCGAGGGCGGCTACACCCGCGACTTCACCCAGGCCGACGGCCCGGTGTCGTTCATCTACGACGCCGCGCAGAACTACCAGGCCGCGGGCGTCCCGCTGGTGGTGCTGGCCGGCAAGGAGTACGGCTCCGGCTCGTCCCGCGACTGGGCCGCCAAGGGCACCGCGCTGCTGGGTGTGAAGGCCGTCATCGCCGAGTCCTACGAGCGCATCCACCGCTCGAACCTGATCGGCATGGGCGTCCTGCCGCTGCAGTTCCCGGCCGGCCAGAGTGCCGACTCGCTGGGCCTGACCGGCGAGGAGACCTTCACCATCACCGGCGTGACCGAGCTGAACGAGGGTCGCACCCCGAAGACCGTCAAGGTCAAGGCCGGTGACAAGGAGTTCGACGCGGTGGTCCGCATCGACACCCCCGGTGAGGCGGACTACTACCGCAACGGTGGCATCCTGCAGTACGTGCTGCGCTCGCTGATCGGCTGAGCCCGGCGCCAGTAGTCGAAGCGGGGGGCCCCCCCCCCCGGGGGGGGGGCGGCTTTTTCTTTTCCGCTCTCTTCCCCCTCCCCTTGGTTCGTTG
>NZ_JBVHLF010000060.1:0-16059 GCF_055559155.1 Kitasatospora sp. NPDC024654 | reverse complement strand
CCCCCCCCCCCCCCCCCCCCCCCCCCCCCCCCCCCCCCCCCCCCCCCCCCCCCCCCCCCCCCCCCCCCCCCCCCCCCCCCCCCCCCCCCCGCTTCGGCGTCTCCGGCGCTCTCCGCCCGCAGCTGAGTGCGTGAAGCTGCTCGTTTCTATGGTCAAACGAGCATGACAGCGCTAGATTCTCGCCCATCGGTCGGCGCGCCACCATGTGCGGGCTCCCCGCGTATTGCACATGCTGCACCGCCGGCAACGCTTTGAGCGCTGCGGACCCCCGCCGAGGGGAAGAGTATTGCCGCCGGATGAACAGAGGACTATACCTTTCCCCGTCGACAGCAGCGCCCCCGAACGGCGCCCGGGCCGCCAGGTCAGCGGCCAAGTCACTCCAGATCCACCTCGTTTGACGAACCATCAGCACGGGCCGGCCGGCGCCCGTCGCGCACTCGGCACATCCGCACCAGCTGACGTGATCAACCTATCGAGGGCGAGGGTTAGGCACATGGGTTCTGCAACCGAGTACAGCCGCCGCGACATGTTCAGGCGGGCCGCCGTGATCACCGTCCTTGCCGCCGGCGGCAGTTCGTTCCTCGCGGCGTGCGCTGCCGGATCCGGCAGTGGCAGCGACGATGCCACTGCCGGCAGCAGTGGGAGCGCGACCAATCCGTTCGGAGTCGCCGCGAGCGCCCCGCTGGACGTGGTCATCTTCGACGGCGGGTACGGCGACAGCTACGCCAGGGCCTTCGAGGCGATGTACAACAAGACCTACACCGCCGCGAAGATCAGCCACACCGCCACCCAGGACATCAGCGGCAAGCTCCAGCCGCGCTTCAACGCGGGCAACCCGCCGGACGTGATCGACGACTCCGGTGCCCAGCAGATGAAGATCGACGTGCTCCAGAAGGCCGGCCAACTCGCCGACCTCACACCGCTGTTGAATGCACCCTACCTGGACGACCCGACCAAGAGGATCAGCGACGTGCTGCTCCCCGGCACGATCCAACAGGGCACCATCGACGGCAAGATGTACTCGCTCAACTACGTGTACACGGTCTACGGCCTCTGGTACTCCAACAAGCTGTTCCAGCAGAAGGGTTGGACCCCGCCGAAGACCTGGGCCGACTTCATCGCTCTCGGTGCCACCATCAAGGCGGCCGGCATCGCGCCCTTCGCCCACCAGGGCAAGTACCCCTACTACGCCAACTACCTGATCCTGGACCTGATCGGGAAGCAGGGCGGACTGGACCTGATCAGCCGGATCGACGCCTGTGACCCCACCGCCTGGGACGACCCGGCGGCACTGGCCGGCGTCTCGGCCTTCTACCAGATCATGCAGAACGGCTACCTGCTGCCCGGCACCAACGGCATGACCCACACCGAGGCGCAGACCGCCTGGTGCCAGGGCAAGGCCGCCTTCATCCCGTGCGGCTCCTGGCTGGAGAACGAGATGATCAAGATCACTCCGGCCGACTTCGACATGGCCTTCCTGCCCGTCCCCTCGCTGCCGGGCGACAAGCTGCCGCAGACCGCCGTCCGGGCCGGCGCGGGCGAGCCGTTCGTCGTGCCGCAGCAGGCCAAGAACCGGGCCGGCGGCCTGGAGTTCCTGCGGATCATGCTCACCAAGGCAGGCTCGGGCAGCTTCGCCGCCGCCGCCAACTCGCTGACCGTGCTCAAGGACGGCATCGGCCCGGAGGTGCAGCTCAAGCCGGGGACCAAGTCCTCCTCGCTCGCGGTGACCGCCGCCGGCTCGAACACCTTCAACTACACCTACCCGGACCTGCAGACCGCCTTCGACTCCGCGCTGCAGGACGCCACCAACGACCTGGTCAACAGCCGGATCACTCCTGCGCAGTGGATCGCCCGCGCCAAGGCGGCCACCTCGAAGAAGGTCTGACGCCGCCCCCGCGGCCGACGACCCACCGGACACCGGGGCCCCCAGCGGTCCCGGTGCCTCCGCGACACCGCACTGCCAGGCCTGTCCCGCGCGGGCCGTGGCGGACAGGAGCCGTCCCCATGCGACACCGCAAGTACCCCTTCATCGTGGGGTTCCTCATCCTCCCGGTCGTGCTCTACGTCGGCCTGGTGATCTGGCCGTACCTGCAGACCTTCGGCTACTCGCTGACCGACTGGTCGGGGGCCTCCCAGACCATGCACTTCGTCGGCCTGGCCAACTACCGCACGCTCTTCGACGACGGGGTCTTCCGCACCGCGCTCGGGCACAACCTGCTGCTCCTGGTGGTGCTGCCGATCGCCACCATCGTGCTGGCGCTCTTCTTCGCCTTCATGCTCAACGTCGGTGGCCGCGGCGGCACCGGCGGGGTGCAGGGGGTGCGTGGCGCCGCCTTCTACAAGGTGGTCTTCTTCTTCCCACAGGTGCTCTCGGTCGCCATCCTCTCGGTGCTCTTCCAGGCGGTCTACCGCACCGACCAGGGCGGCCTGCTGAACGGCGTCCTGGTCAAGCTGGGCGTCGAGACCCCCGGCCACCCCTGGCAGTGGCTGGCCGACCCCAACTTCGGGCTCTGGTGCGTGATCGGCGTCCTGGTCTGGTCCGGCACCGGCTTCTACCTGGTGCTCTTCTCGGCGGCGATGCAGTCGATCCCGAAGGACATCTACGAGGCGGCGCTGCTGGACGGCGCCAGGCGCACCCAGACCTTCCTCCGGATCACCCTCCCGCTGCTCTGGGAGACCGTGCAGACCGCCTGGGTCTACCTGGCGATCGCGGCCATGGACGCCTTCGCGCTGGTCTCCACGATGACCCCGGGCGCCTACTACGGCGGTGGCCCGGACCACCACAGCGAGATCATGGCGACCTATCTGATGCGCAACTTCATCACCTTCGGCAAGGCCGGCTACGCCTGCGCCATGGGCGTCGTGATCTTCTTCATCACCCTCATCCTGTCCGTCGTCTCGCTGCGGGTCACCCGGCGCGAGCGGATCGAGTTCTGAGCGGGGCCCGGCATGAGTACCCACACCGACCAGACCACCGTGCCGAGCACCCTGCGGCCGTCGTCCGGCACCCGGCCACCGGCCCGCGAGCAGCGGTTCGCCGACGGCGGCGGCGTGCTCAACGTGTTCTCGCACGGCTTCCTCGCGCTCTGGGCGCTGATGATCATCGCCCCGCTGGTCTGGATCGTGCTCGGCTCCTTCAAGACCGACGCGCAGATCGGCGGCAGCGCCTGGACCTGGCCCGCGCACTGGCACTTCGACGCCTTCTCCCGGGCCTGGGACAAGGGCATCGGCCGGTTCTTCGCCAACACCCTGATCGTGCTGGCGGGTTCGCTCACCCTGACGATGCTGCTCGGGGCGATGGCCGCGTACGTGCTGGCCCGCTACGAGTTCCGCGGCAACCGGGTGATCTACTACTTCTTCGTGGCCGGCGCGATGTTCCCGGTCTACCTCGCCCTGGTGCCGCTCTTCTTCATGGTGAAGAACCTCGGGCAGATCTCCCCGCTGCTCGGCCTGAACAGCTACCTGGGCCTGATCCTGGTGTACGTCGCGTACTCGCTGCCGTTCACCGTCTTCTTCCTGTACTCGTTCTTCCGTTCGCTGCCCACCGCCGTGCACGAGGCGGCGATGATCGACGGCTGCTCGCACACCCGGGCGTTCTTCCAGGTCATGGTGCCGATGGCGAAGTCCGGCCTGATCAGCGTCGGGATCTTCAACCTGCTGGGCCAGTGGAACCAGTACCTGCTGCCGGTCACCCTGATGCAACAGCAGAGCGGCTCGGATCCGGACCGCTCGGTGCTCTCCCAGGGGTTGATGAACCTGGCCCAGCAGAGCGGCTACGCCAGCGACTTCCCCGGACTGTTCGCGGGGATGACCATCGCGATGCTGCCGGTGCTGGTGGTCTACCTGTCGTTCCAGAAGCAGGTGCAGGCCGGACTGACCTCGGCCACCCTCAAGTAGCCGGCGGCCCGTCCCCCCGCCGAGACGAGGGGACGGGCCGCCGTACGGGAGGTCAGGCCCGGTCGCAGCGCTGGGCGGTCAGCGCGCGGGCCAGGTCGTCGCGGCACTCCAGGACCAGCCGGCGCAGCGCCGGCGCGGCCTCGGGGTGCTCGGTCAGCCAGCGGTCGGTGGCCGCCAGGGTCTCCGGGTCGGTCTGCAGCCGTGGGAAGAAGCCGGCGACGAAGCGGATCGCGATCTCGATGCTGCGCTCGGCCCAGATCCGCTCCAGCAGCTCGAAGTACCGCGGCGTGTACGGCGCGATCAGCTCGCGCTGCCCGGCCTGGGCGAAGCCCGCGGTCTGTGCGCTGACCAGGGCGTTGGGCAGCTCGTCCGAGTCCACCACGGCGGCCCAGGCGGCGGCCTTGGCCTCCGCGGTCGGCCGGGCGGCCAGGCACTGGGTGGCCTTCTGGTGGCCGCCCGCGGTGTTGTCCCGCCTGAGCTCGGCGTCCAGCTGTGCGACGGTGGCCCGGCCGGCCGCGGCCAGCGCCAGCCAGAGCGACCAGCGCAGGTCCTGGTCGACCTCCAGTCCGTCGATCCGGGCGCTGCCCGCCAGCAGGCCCTCGACCAGCCGGAGGTGCTCGTCGCTGGTCGCGGTCTGGGCCAGGAACCGGGCCCAGGCCAGCTGGTGGTCGCTGCCCGGCGCGGCGAGCCGCAGCTCGTGCAGCGCGCCCTCGGCCAGCAGCCGACCGCCCTCCGCCCGCCAGGCTGGGTCGGCGTACAGGTCGACCGCGCCCTTGGCCTGGGTGTGCAGGCTCTGCAGCACGCCGATGTCGGACTCCTGGCCGGCGAAGCGCAGCACCAGGGCGACGTAGTCGCGGGCCGGCATCAGGCCGTCCCGGGTCAGGTTCCAGCAGGCCGACCAGGCCAGCGCCCGGGCCAGCGGCTCGCGGATCTCGCCGAGCGAGGTCCGCAGGGTGGCCAGCGAGGCGGCGTCGAAGCGGAGCTTGCAGTACGTCAGGTCGTCGTCGTTGACCAGGACCAGCGCAGGGGCGGGCCGGCCGGCCAGCCCCTCGACCACCGTGCGCGGGCCGGCCACGTCCAGCTCGACCCGGGCGGTGCGCAGCAGGGTGCCGTCGGCCTCGCGGTCGTAGAGGCCGACCGCGATCCGGTGCGGACGCAGCGGTCCGCCGGCGCCCTCCGGACCGGAGTCCTGCAGCACGGCGAGCTCGGTGATCCGCCCCGCGGCGTCCACGGTCAGCTCGGGGGTGAGCGAGTTGACCCCGGCGGTCTGCAGCCAGGCCGCCGACCAGTCGGCCATCGCCTGCTCACCGCGGCCCGAGGTGACCGCCAGGACCTCCAGCAGGTCGGCGAGTTCGGTGTTGCCGTAGGCGTGCCGCTGGAAGTACCGGCGGGCGCCCTCGAAGAAGGCGTCCCGGCCGGCGTAGGCGACCAGCTGCTTGAGCACCGCCGCGCCCTTGGCGTAGGTGATGCCGTCGAAGTTGAGCTTGGCGTCCTCGACGTCGCGGATGTCCGCGGTGATCGGGTGGGTGGTCGGGTACTGGTCCTGCTTGTAGGCCCAGGCCTTGCGCTGGTTGGCGAAGGTCACCCAGGCTGCCTGGTACTTGGTGGCCTCCTGCTGGGAGAACGCGCCCATGAAGTCGGCGAAGGACTCCTTCAGCCACAGGTCGTCCCACCAGCGCGGGGTGACCAGGTCACCGAACCACATGTGCGCCATCTCGTGCAGGATCACGTTGGCCCGGCCCTCGTAGGCGGCCTCGGTGACCTTGGAGCGGAAGACGAACTCCTCACGGAAGGTCACGCAGCCCGGGTTCTCCATCGCGCCCAGGTTGTACTCCGGCACGAAGCACTGGTCGTACTTGCCGAACGGGTACGGGTAGTCGAACTCGTCGTGGAAGAAGTCCAGGCCCTGCTTGGTGACGGTGAAGATCTCGTCGGCATCGAAGTAACGGGCCAGCGACTTGCGGCAGGTGGCCGCGAGCGGGATCTCCAGCAGGGTGCCGTCGGGCAGTTCGCGGCTCCAGTGGTCGCGCGCCACGTGGTACGGGCCGGCCACCACGGCGGTGAGGTAGCTGGAGATCGGCCGGGTCGGCAGGAAGCGCCAGACCTTGGCGTCGCCCTCCTCGCGCACGCTCTCCTCGGCGGAGTTGGCGTAGACGTCCCAGGCGGCCGGCGCGGTCACCGTGAAGACGTAGGGCGCCTTGAGGTCGGGCTGCTCGAAGGTGGTGCAGACCCGGCGGGCCTCGGCGGGCTCGTAGTGGGTGTAGAGGTAGGTCTCGCCGTCGGCCGGGTCGGTGAACCGGTGCAGGCCCTCGCCGGTCCGGCTGTACGCGCAGTCGGCGTCGACCACCAGGACGTTCTCGGCGGCCAGTTCGTCGAGGGCGATCCGGGCGCCGTCGAAGACCGTCGCCGGGTCCAGCGGACGCCCGTTGAGGGTGACCGACCGGACCGCCGGGGCGAGCAGGTCGGCGAAGCTCGCCGCACCCGGCTCGGCACAGCGGAACCGGATGGTGGTGGTCGAACGGAAGGTGGTGGCGGTGCTGTCCGGCGCGCTGGTGACGTCGAGGTGGACCTCGTAGCCGTCCACGCCGATCAGTCGAGCACGCTCCTGTGCCTCATCCCGGCTGAGGTTCTTCCCCGGCACTGCGGTACTCCTTTGTCCGGCTCGCACGGTGCTGTGCAGGTAGCGGGGCCGGTCGCGCCCCGGGGCATCCTTTCACGGGTGCCCCGGGGCGCCGGAGGACCGGAACCGGCTATCCGCGCACCGCCGCGTCCCGGCGCTGCTTGAAGTAGCCCAGGGCGCTCAGCACGGCCACCAGCACCGCGGCCGCGTAGAGCTGGGCGCGGTCGTCGGGAGTGGTGGTCATCAGGCCCAGCACGCTGAGCACGCCGGCCAGCGCCACCCAGGTCAGGTACGGGAAGCCCCACATCCGGACGGTCAGCAGCTCGGGCGCCTCGCGCTCCAGCCGGCGCCGCATCCGCAGCTGGGAGACCGCGATGAAGACCCAGACCACCAGGACGGCCACGCCGGTGGTGTTCATCAGCCAGCTGAAGACGGTGTCCGGCCACCAGTAGCCGGCCAGCACCGCGGCGAAGCCGAAGGCGCAGGAGGCCAGCACCGCCAGCCGCGGCACCCCGCCGCTCACCCGGGCCAGCGCCTTGGGGCCCTGGCCGCGGGAGACCAGCGAGAAGGCCATCCGGGACGAGCCGTAGATGTTGGCGTTCATGGCCGAGAGCAGCGCGATCAGCACCACGGCCTTCATCGCCACCGCCGCGCCCGGGACGCCCAGGAACTGCAGCACGGTGACGTACGGTCCCTGCTTGACCACGTCCGGGTCGTTCCACGGCACCAGGGTGACCACCAGGGCCATCGAGCCGATGTAGAAGATCGCGATTCGCCAGACCGCGGTGCGCACCGCGTTGGCGACGTTGCGGCGCGGGTTGTCCGACTCGGCGGCCGCGATGGTCACCGTCTCCAGGCCGCCGTAGGCGAAGACCGAGGCCAGCAGGCCGGCCACCAGGCCGCTGCCGCCGTTCGGCAGGAAGCCGCCGTGCCCGGTCAGGTTGCTCGTGCCGGGCGCGCCGTCGGAGCCCAGCACCCCGCAGACACCCAGCACGCCGAGAACCAGGAAGGCCACGATCGCGGTGATCTTGACGGCGGCGAACCAGAACTCGAACTCGCCGAAGTTCTTCACCGCGGTCAGGTTGCTGGCGCAGAAGAACGCCATGAAGACGCCGACCCAGGCCCAGCCGGGCACGCCAGGGATCCAGGAGTTCATGATCGAGCCGGCCGCGGTCGCCTCTGCGGCCACTCCGCAGCAGAGCATCACCCAGTACATCCAGCCGGCCGTCACCCCGGCCCAGGGGCCGATCTCCTTCTCGGCGTGCACCGAGAAGGAGCCGGAGGCCGGGCGGGCCGCGGACATCTCGCCGAGCATCCGCATGACCAGCATGACCAGCAGGCCGGAGAGCACGAAGGCGACGATGATGGCCGGCCCGGCGGCGTGGATGCCGGCGCCCGAGCCGACGAAGAGGCCGGCGCCGATCACCCCGCCGAGGGCGATCATCGACAGGTGACGCTGCTTGAGACCGTGTGCGAGCTGAGGTCCCTCGCCCCCAGCCGAGGCGGCGGAGGCGGTTGCCAGGTCCGACGCGTTGGGCGCCGACGGGGCGGGGGTGGGGGCCATGGGCATCCAGTCAGTCGGTAATCGGACTACCCGTCTCACTATCCGGGGGCCCGGCTGGGACGGCAAAGAACTGCCCAATGCGCCCAATATCCGGACTTGTATGCCACGCAAGGTAGTTGGGTGATGGCGGAGAGTGGTGGCGGAACCCGACAACGGGGGCCGAGGAGGCTTTGTCGGCTCGACGGTCGAGCGGCGCCCGAGCGGGCGCGTAGGTTCACATCTGTTCACTGACCCGAGCGACCCGTGCTTCCGCACCGAGAGTGGAGACTCCGATGGCCCTCGCCACGCCGATACCGTCCCGCGCCGTCCTGGCCGACCTGCTGCCCGCCGCCGGCAGTCGGCTGGGCGCCCAGGCCCGCGAGCTGGCCCTGGTGGCCGGGGGTGCCGCGCTGACCGGCCTGGCCGCGCAGCTGTCGGTGAACGTGCCGGGCTCGCCGGTCCCGGTCACCGGCCAGACCTTCGCCGTGCTCCTGGTCGGCACCGCGCTGGGCGCCCGCCGGGGTGCCGCCTCGCTCGCGCTGTACCTGCTGGCCGGTGCCGCGGGCCTGCCGTGGTTCGCCCAGGGCAGCTCCGGCTGGTCGCTGCCGACCCTCGGCTACGTGCTGGGCTTCGTGCTGGCCGCCGCGCTGACCGGCCTGCTGGCCCGGCGTGGCGCCGACCGCAGTCCGCTGCGCACCGCCGGCGCGATGGTGCTGGGCAACCTGGTGATCTACGCGGTCGGCGTGCCCTACCTGGCCGCCTCGCTGCACCTCTCGCTCGGCGCCGCGGCCCACCTGGGCCTCTACCCGTACCTGGTCGGCGACGGCCTGAAGGCGCTGGTC
The DNA here is from genome assembly GCF_055559155.1 of Kitasatospora sp. NPDC024654. Classification (NCBI taxonomy): domain Bacteria; kingdom Bacillati; phylum Actinomycetota; class Actinomycetes; order Kitasatosporales; family Streptomycetaceae; genus Kitasatospora; species Kitasatospora sp. NPDC024654. Next base: position 7,157 of record NZ_JBVHLF010000060.1, on the reverse strand, counting down.
GCGATGGGCGCCCTGCCGCTGCTCTGGAAGCTGGTCGGCCGCCGGGGCTGAGCGGGGCGCCACTCCGGCTCGGCCGTCCGGGCGGCCCTGCGCCGACCTGGGCGGACGCGCATGCCACACTCTTGGTCATGCGCGTCTACCTGGGTTCCGACCATGCCGGATACGACCTCAAGAACCACCTCGTCGCGTGGCTCGAGGAAGCCGGCCACGAGCCGATCGACTGCGGCCCGCACATCTTCGATGCCGAGGACGACTACCCGCCGTTCTGCCTGCGCGCCGCCGAGCGCACCGCCGCCGACCCCGAGGCGCTGGGCATCGTGATCGGCGGCTCGGGCAACGGTGAGCAGATCGCCGCCAACAAGGTCAAGGGCGTCCGCGCCGCGCTGGCCTGGAGCGAGCAGACCGCCGCCCTCGGCCGCGAGCACAACAACGCCAACGTGATCAGCATCGGCGGCCGGATGCACACCGAGGAGGAGGCGACCAAGTTCGTCGAGATCTTCCTCAACACCCCGTACAGCAACGAGCCCCGGCACACCCGCCGGATCGAGATGCTGAGCGCCTACGAGGCCACCGGCGAGCTGCCGCCGATCCCGTCCCACCACCCGCAGCAGGGCTGACCCCGCTCTTCGCCGATCCCGCTTCGCCCCTGGCCGCCGCAGCCCGGAAACGGCTCAGAAGCCGTGCGGCAGCCAGGGCGCGACGTCCCAGCCGAACGCCCGGGAGGCCTCGGCCAGCGCCCCCTCGCGCAGCTCGCGCACCAGCCCGGCGGCGGCCAACGAGGCCAGCGTGGTGCCGCCCAGGTAGGCCGCCCCCAGTTCGCGGACCGAGAGCGCCAGGTCGGCCGGTGCCTCGGTCGGCTCGCAGCCGGCCCCCTTGCCCGGCCCCGCGCTGTGCAGCTGCCAGCGCCCGGTGTTCCACGGGCAGAACTCGTCGGTCACCTCCAGCACCACCTCGACCGGCGCCGCGTAGCTGCGGGCGCAGAGCGCGTCGCCGACGTCGACCAGTCGGACGAAGAGCCCGTCCGAGAGCTTGGGCTGCAGCCGGCGCGGGTCGGAGACCAGGTGCAGCAGTGCGTCGTCCACCGGCAGGTTCCGGGCGCTCACCGTGTCGGTCAGGTCGAGGTCCAGCAGGAAGCCCCAGAGCGCGGCGTACGCCTCCGGCGTGGTCGCGGTCACGTCGCGCACTCGCACCACCCCGGCCGCGCCGGCGTGCTGCCACTCGCCCTTGGCGGTGTAGCGGGCGTAGCCGAGCAGCTCGCCGCTGACCCGGTCCTCGGCCAGCACGCACTGCAGCGGCGAGTGCCCCTCGCGCTCCTCCGGATCGTCCAGCAGCGGCAGCCGCTCCCAGCCCGGCAGCCGGGTCAGCATGCCGGGCCGCAGCGGCACCTGCCGCGCGTAGAGCTCCTCGCAGGCCGGGGCGGCCTCGACCGGGTCGGACCAGCGCAGCCGGATCGCCTCCTCGTCGTACGAGCGGATCACCCGGACCCGGGCGCGGGCCACCTCCACGCTCATCTGCCAGGTGGCCAGACCGTAGCCGTAGCGCCCGTAGATGGCCGGCTCGGAGGCGGTCAACACCGCGAGCAGCTCGCCGCGCTCGTGGATCTCGTCCAGCTGGTGGCGCATCAGGGCGGTCAGCACGCCACGCCGGCGGTGGGTGGGCAACACGCCGACCATGGTCACCCCGGCGGTGGGCAGCACCGCGCCGCCGGGCACCGCCAGGTGGAACGAGAAGGCGCTGGCCGAGCCGACCGGGACCGGTCCGTCCCAGACCCCGAGCGAGCGGTCGATCTCGGTCAGACTCCGCCACAGCGCGCGCCGGTCCGGCGGCTCGGCCTCGCCGCCGAAGGCGACCTCCAGCGTGCGGTACCAGGCGTCCCACTCGGATTCTTCGAGCGGACGGAGGTCGAGGGCGGGCGGCTGACCGGCTTGCTGAGTCATATGCCACAGCTACCACCAGGAGGCGTGGGAAGCGACCCGATATCCCGATGGTCCGGTTCGGCGCGCTCGGCGCGCGCCCCGGTGGGACCGGCGTGCAGACCTACCGCACGCCCCCAAGTCGCTTGCCGCGCCTTGCCGGTGAGGATTCGGGCGGCCCGGTGAGCTCCGGCCGAAACCCGCCTGCGGGCCGACCGGCCGGTGAACGCCCGTCGACGCGGGCCGCCCCTGGTGGATAGGGTCAACCCCCATGGCTGGCAGCACGCCGGGCACACGCCCCCGGACCACGGTGACGGGGACCGCCGCCGCGGATCCCCTGCGGGCCCGGTTGGGCAAGCGCCTCTACCGGGCCCGCCGCGTCCTGCGCCGGACCGGGGTGGACTACTTCCGCGGCGACGCCGCCGACTGGCTCGCCTTCGCGGTGCTGGCCCTGCTGGTGCCGGTGCTGGTCGCGCTGAACGTCTGGATCCCGGCCTGGGTCCCGCCCACCGCGCTGGTGCTGCCGATCCTGGCCGGCGCCCTGCTGCTGCGCCCGGTCTCGCTGGTGCTGCTCTACGCGACCGCCGCGCTCGGGCTGTCCACCGAGTCGGTGATCCACACCGGCCAGCGGGTGGCCAGCGAGCGCCCCGACGAGTACGTCTTCGGGGTCACCCCCGGGGCAGCCCTGGTGGTCGGCGCGGTCGGGGTGGCCGGGCTGCTGGTCGCCCAGTTCCGCAGCCGGGTCGGGGTGCCCTGGCGGACCGGCGGGTCGATGCTCTTCGACCTGCGCGAACGGCTGCGGGTGCAGAGCCGGGTGCCGGATCTGCCGGCGGGTTGGCACGCCGACATGGCGTTGCGCCCGGCCGGCGGGCAGTCCTTCTCCGGCGACTTCGTGGTGGCCGCCCGGACCGGCTCGGGCGGCCGGGTGCTGGAGGCGGTGCTGGCCGACGTGTCCGGCAAGGGCATGGACGCCGGTTCGCGCGCGCTGCTGCTCTCCGGGGCGTTCGGCGGCCTGCTCGGCTCGCTGCCCCCACACGACTTCCTGCCCGCGGCCAACGGCTACCTGCTCCGCCAGGAGTGGGAGGAGGGCTTCGCGACCGCCGTCCACCTGGCGCTGGACCTGGACACGGGGGAGTACGAGCTGCTCTCGGCCGGGCACCTGCCGGGGATGCAGCGGCTGGCCGGCGCCGGTCGCTGGGAGGCCAAGGAGTCCCCGGAGGGTCCGCTGCTGGGCATCTACGACGGCGCGAAGTTCGAGGGCGTGCGGGGCCGGCTGGGCCCGGGCGACGTCCTGATGCTCTGCACCGACGGCATGGTCGAGGCGCCCGGCCGGGACCTCTCCGAGGGCATGGACCGGCTGATGGGGGAGGCCGACCGGCTGGTCGCCGGCGGCCTGCTGGGCGGCAACAGCCGCGGCGCGGCCGGCCGGCTGATCGAGACGGTCGCCAAGGACATCAACGACGACCGCGCGGTGCTGCTGCTCTGGCGCAGCTGAGCGGTCCGGGCCGGCTGTCAAGCCCAGGAGCCGATCTTCGGCCAAAGCCGGAGAAGGGCCCGGACGGTCCGTCAGGCCACGAACGGCCTGCGGGGCCACCCCTGCCGACGGGCCGTCAGTCCAGGTGGGTTATCGTCTCGGGCGGCGGAAACTCGTCTCACATCGCAGGACTTTCGGCACAGGTCAACGGCAAGTCCTTTACGCAGTCGGCGGGCTCGACCACACTGAGTCCGGGCGGGACTGGCCGGAACTCGGGGGAACGGGGGCGTCACGTGCGGCACCGTCGGTCTTCGACGGGCGGCCGCGCAGCTCCCCGACTGCGGTGTGGTCGGCGGGTTCCGCCTCGGGACCGTCGGGCAGGCCGTGGTCCGGTTCGCCATGACATGAGGAAGTGAGTCCGGGTGGCACTCTCCGTCTCCGCGTTGGTCCTGTTCGGCGTCATCCTGCTGATCTTCATCCGCAACAAGCAGATCAAGGTCCCGCACGCGATCCTGGCCGCGCTCTTCGGCTTCATGCTCAACCAGTCCACCGCGGCCAAGCCGATTCAGGACTTCCTCACCCAGTTGGCCAAGACGATCAGCAATCTGACCAGTTGAGCGTCGGGCGGTCCGGCCGCCCGACGGGCTCCGGTGCTCAGCGGCCCGGCCGCCACAGCCCGGCCCGGCGGGCCTGCCGCCACCGCCCGAGCAGTCCGCCGCGGACCGGCTCCGGGGCGGTGAGCACGGCTGCCCGGGCCGCCGGCGGCGCCGCCTCGGCCGCCCGGGCCGCCGTCAGTCCGCCCTGGTCGGCCGCCAGCAGCACGAACAGCCGCGCCCAGCAGAACCGTTCGCCGCGCGGCCAGTCCAGCGTGCCCAGCAACTCCGAGGCGGGCCGGGCGACCGTGCCGTTCACCCGGACCTCGGCCACCTGGTCGCCCGCCCGACCGCCGAAGAAGAGCTTCACGCCGTTCAACGCCGGATCGGTCAACTCCGGTGCCAGCGCCTCGGCGAGCGTCGGGAGCAGCTCGATCCCGCCCAGCCAGCGGGAGAGTTCGGCGCTGCCGAAACCGAAGACGGTGGCCGGCCCCTGCACGGCGTGCCAGCCGGGCAGCCGGTCGGTGCGCACGTGGTCGCCGAACGTGCCCCGCTGGTCGATGAGTTCGACGACCGCGGCGGCGGTGGTGGCGGCCCACATGCGGACCGCGCTGTCCAGCTTCTCCTCCTCGGTGGTGCCCAGGCCGGCCGTGCAGTCCCAGACCACCGGGGCGTCCGCACTGCCCAGCCGGAGCACGAAGCCGAGGTCCACGTGCCCGGCCGAGCCGTCCGCGCCGGGGTGCTCGCGGACCGCGACCGCGGTGGTCCCGGGGCCGCGCACCACGGCGCCGTCCACGCTGAACTCCCGGCCGAAACGGGCCATTTCCCGGACCACCCCGTGCTGAATGACCCTCAGCCGCTCCTCGGGACCCACCCTGTTGCTCCTCCGCCCGGTCGAACGTCTGGTCGAGGTTAGCGGCCGTCCGACCGGCCCGGCCACTTCGCGCCGAGCGGCGCCGGAGCACGGCCCGTCGCACGGGCCCGCGCACTGTTTCGAGCAAGCAAACGGCCCCGGCTGGAAAGCCGGGGCCGAGCGTCTGGAGCGGGCGACGGGAATCGAACCCGCGTAGCTAGTTTGGAAGACTAGGGCTCTACCATTGAGCTACGCCCGCACGAGGACCACCCGGCCGTACCGGTCGGGAGGACGGGGATCAGCGTACCTGGTCGGGCGACCCGTTCGCACGCCACTTCCGGTCGATCGAAATATCGGCGAGCCGGGGAATCCCGGCGTGTACGCTTCCTCTCGCGACAGTGCGGGGTGTGGCGCAGTTTGGTAGCGCGTCCGCTTTGGGAGCGGAAGGCCGTCGGTTCGAATCCGGTCACCCCGACCATCGATCCTCCACAGGGTCTCGTCCGACGGACGGGGCCCTGTAGTCGTTTCGCAGCCCCCTGTGGTGGCGGCTGGCGGGCGGCTTTCGTGGTACCGGTAGGATGGGCCGCTGGTGGTAGTCCCGATGGCATGCCCACGGGGAGACCGCACCAGGGTGACAGAGCCACGGCCCTTCCTCGCGCAGCCGAGGGTGAGCCGCTCGCCGTCCACCCCATACGGGAGATGCCGCAACAGGTGGCTCATCACCCGTCTGCCCGGCCCGCGACCCGCGAGGGGGACGGTCCGGACCAGACAAGCCGACCGCAAGCCCCATAGGAGACCAAACCGTGAAGAGCGCCGTCGAGACTCTGAACCCGACCCGGGTTCGACTCACCGTCGAGGTGCCCTTCGAGGAGCTCAAGCCCAGCCTCGACGCGGCGTACAAGAAGATCAACCAGCAGGTCACGGTCCCGGGCTTCCGCAAGGGCAAGATCCCGAACCGCGTCATCGACCAGCGCTTCGGCCGCGCCGCGGTGCTCGAAGAGGCTGTCAACGACGCCCTGCCGCGCTTCTACACGCAGGCCGTCGACGAGGGCAAGATCGAGGTCCTCGGCCAGCCCGACATCACCGACATCGAGGGCGTCGAGAAGATCGCCGACGGTGGCGACCTGAAGTTCACCGCCGAGGTGGACGTCCGCCCGGAGATCACCCTCCCCGACTTCGAGACGATCGAGGTGACCGTCGACCCGATCGTGGTCGAGGACGCCGACGTCGAGAAGTCCCTGGAGCAGCTGCGCGAGCGCTTCTCCTCGGTCAAGGACGTGGAGCGCGCTGCCGCCGCCGGCGACATCGTGGTGCTGGACCTCGAGGCCAAGGTCGACGGTGAGGTGCCGGAGGACGGCACCGCCAACGGCGTCAGCTACGAGATCGGCTCCGGTCGCCTGCTGGACGGCATCGACGAGGCCGTCACCGGCCTGGAGGCCGGCGGCTCGCAGACCTTCACCACCGAGCTCAAGGGCGGCACCCAGGCCGGCAAGAGCTCCGAGGTGACGGTCACCGTCACCGCCGTCCAGGAGAAGGAGCTGCCCGAGCTGGACGACGAGTTCGCCCAGCTGGCCAGCGAGTTCGACACCCTGGAGGAGCTGCGTGCCGACTCCCGCAAGCGCCTGGAGCGCATGAAGGAGTTCGACCAGGCCACCCAGGCCCAGGAGCGCGTGCTGGACGCCCTGCTGGAGAAGGTCGAGATCGAGTTCCCGGAGAAGCTCCTCAAGGACGAGATCCAGACCCGGGTCCACAACCTGGAGCACCACCAGCTGCAGCCGGTCGGCATGACGCTGGAGAGCTACCTCACCACCCAGGACAAGTCCCGTGAGGACTTCGACCGGGAGACCGAGGAGCAGGCCAAGAAGGGCATCAAGACCCAGTTCGTGCTGGACGAGATCGTGGCCAAGGAGGAGGTGGGCGTCAACCAGGAGGAGCTCACCGAGCACCTGATCCGCCGCGCCGCCGGCTCGGGTCTGACCCCGGACCAGTTCGCCCAGCAGGTCGTCCAGGGTGGCCAGGTGCCGCTGCTGGTCGGCGAGGTCGCCCGCGGCAAGGCGCTGGCCCTGGTCGTCGAGGCCGCCACGGTCAAGGACACCAACGGTGAGGTCGTGAACTTCGACGAGGAGGAGGCCGAGGAGGCCACCGAGACCGTCGAGGCGCCGGCCGAGGCCGCCGACGACGAGGCCACCGAGGCCTGATAGCACGGTTCCCTGCACCACCCCGGGGGGGGGGGGGGGGGGGGGGGGGGGGGGGGGGGGGGGGGGGGGGGGGGGGGGGGGGGTGGGGGGGGGTGGGGGGGGGGTGGGGGGGGGGGGGGGGATGCG
>NZ_JBVHLF010000059.1:16146-49515 GCF_055559155.1 Kitasatospora sp. NPDC024654 | reverse complement strand
CCGGTCAGGATCCGGGCCCGCTCGCCGACCGCAAGCGCGGAAAGCGCACGGGCGGTGACCTGCGCGCAGGCGGTCTCGATGCCCTCGCGCCGGGCCTGGTCGAACCGGGCGGCGAGCGTGGCGGCCGTCGTGGACGGCGGAACGGGCGCGGGCAGCAGCGCCTCGCCGACCGCATCGGCCCGCAGGCGGTCGAAGCCGACCAGGTGGTCCTCGCCGGTCAGCTGCACCGCCGCCATCGCCAGCGTGAACTCCCCGCCCGTCAGGCCCCGCTCACGTGTCTTGACCGGTCCGATTCCCACGTCCAGCGCCGCGGTGACACCCAGCGCCCGGTCCAGCCCGGCCACCAGCACCAGACCACCGTTCTCGGTCAGCGACCCGTCCGGCACACCCAGCCGAGCCCGCAACCGGGTCCAGCGCCGACCGGGGGTGCGCGAGGCGGTACGACGACGCGATATCTTTTTCACTCGACGGGTGTCCTTGTGGGTAGAGCGATCAGGCGTAGAGAACCTCGATCATCTCAAACCAGCACGGGCACCTGTCGCCGTATCAGCCCACCGCTCGCCGGACTACCTGCGGATTCGGGTCTGAGGTGCGTCCGGTGTCGTCGTTGTGTCGTTCCGGTGGGAACTGTTCGTCCGGTTCGTGCGTGTAAGAAGTCGGAACCGAGCTGGGGAGAAGGACACATGCGCTCGATACGCATCGGAGCGGTGCTGGCACTGGGCGGCACGCTGCTGCTGACCACCGCGTGCAACGGTGGCGGTGGCACGGCGAGGAGCGGGCGGACCGGCGGCGACGCGGCGGCGGCGGCGAAGACCTCGGCCGCGGTGGTCGACATCGAGCCCAAGAACGGTTCCCGGGACGTCGCGCCGAACGCCCCGCTCAAGGTCTCGGTCGCCAGCGGCAAGCTGACCCAGGTCACGGTGACCGACGGGAGCGGTGCCCCGGTGGCCGGCACCCTCGCCGCCGACGGCCAGAGCTGGACCCCGTCCGCCGGCCTCGCGGTGGACTCGCAGTACCAGGTGAACGCCCAGGCGACCGACGTCAAGGGGATCGCCACCACGGCGACCAGCACCTTCAACACGCTGACCCCGGCCAGGACCTCGCGCAGCCAGGACAACGTGGTCACCGGCTCGACCTACGGCGTCGGCATGATCGTCTCGGTCAACTTCGGCCAGGCGGTGCAGAACAAGGAGGCGGTCGAGAAGGCGATCACCTTCGAGACCTCGGACGGCACCCAGGTCAAGGGCCACTGGATGGGAAACCAGCGGCTCGACCTGCGGCCGCAGGAGTTCTGGAAGCCCGGCACCAAGGTGGCCATCCACTTCCGGCTGAAGAGCGTCGAGGTCTCCCCGGGCGTCTACGGGGGTTCGGACCGGGACGAGTCCTTCACTATCGGGCGCTCTTCCGTCAGCACGGTTGACGATGCCGGACACACCATGACGGTGGTGCGGGACGGGCAGCCGACCCAGACCATCCCGATCAGCTCCGGCTCGGCCGCGCACCCCACCTACAACGGCACCATGGTGATCGAGGCCAAGGAGGGCACCACCCGGATGAGCTCCGCCACCGTGCCGGGCCTCAAGGCGGGCGAGTACGACCTGATGGTGCCGCACGCCCTGCGGCTGACCGATTCGGGCACCTACGTGCACGGCAACAACTGGTCCGCGCACTCCACCTTCGGCTCGCAGAACGTCAGCCACGGCTGCGTCGGCCTGGAGGACACCGCGGGCAACGGCAGTGACGGCTCCCCGGCGGGCAAGTTCTACGACAACGCCTTGGTGGGAGACGTCGTGAAGGTCATCAACTCCAAGGGCGGCCAGGTGGCACCGGACAACGGTCTGAGCGGTTGGAACATGCCCTGGAGCGCCTGGTAGGGGGAGACCGCGCGCGGCTGTCATATGCCAATTGAATAGTGATCGTTTGGTCATTGTCCGTACATGGCCGCTCGCCAAGCGCGATGATGGGTCGCATGGCGGGATGGGGCGAAGCGGATCGGTCATCACATCTCGGCCCCGGCACGGCTGCTGACGTTCCCTCGGGGGGCGCCGGGCGGTCCGCGCTGGCGGCCCTGGAACGGCTCTCCACGCGGGAGCTGGAGCGGGAGGTGCGGCCCCGGCTGATCGACCCCGCGTCGCAGGAGGAGGCCCGGCTACCGTCCCGGCGCTCCTCCGCGCCGGTCGCGCGCCGTTTGGTGCTCTCGGTGCTCCAGGAGTGGGGGCTGCACCCGCTGCTGGAGGTGGGCGAGTTACTCACCGCCGAGCTGGTCGCCAACGCCGTTCGGCACACCGGCGGCCGGACCATCGGTCTCAAGCTCTCCCGCCGCCCGGGCTGGCTGCGGGTCGAGGTGCGCGACTCCTCCCGCGCGCTGCCCTGCCTGATCGTCGCCGCTCCCGGCTCCTCGGGCGCGGTCTGCGGCCACGGACTCCTCCTGGTGGACACCCTGGCCGACCGCTGGGGCGCCGACCTGCTCCCCCGCGGCAAGGGCGTCTGGTTCGAGCTCAAGATCCGCGAGCGGTCCTGAGGCCCGACCGGGCGCCGGGCCGAACCCGGGCGGGCCGGGCTCGGCCTGCGGCGGGACGGTCCGCGTCAGGCGTGGGCGGCGAGCTCGCGGAGCGCCTGGAGGCTCGGGGCCTGCGTCGGTGCGCCCGGGACGACCCGCCCCCAGCGGGCGCCGCCGGGGATCTCCGCCAGCTCGGCCAGCGCCCGGGAGGGCGGCAGGTCCCGCTCCTTCCGCCGGCGCAGTTCGTCGTCCCAGGCACCCCAGGCGTTGTAGGCGTCGTCGCCGCCGGCCTCGCGGGGGACGAAGCCGGCGGCGTCGTCGGCGTCGTTCGCCCAGAGGTAGCCGAGGACGCCCAGCTGGTGGTGGCCCAGCGGGGCGGGGCCGTGGTCGCCGGTCGGGCCACCGGGGTGGCCGGTGGGGGCGGGGTCGCCCGAATGTGCCGGGTCGCCCGGGTCGCCCGGGTGGCCCGTGGGGCCGGCCCCCGGGTGGTCGTGGCCGCCCGTGACCGGGTCGTGGCCGGTGGTCGGGGCGCCGTGGTGACCCGTGGGGACGGCGTCGCCGGGGTGCCCGCCGGTGTGTCCGGCGCCCGTCGGCAGGTGGTCGCCGGGGTGGACGGAGGCGAGTTCCTGGGGGGAGCAGCTTGGTCTGGCCGTCGGGTAGGTGGAGTTCGCCGTTGGGGTGCAGGACCGAGCCGTCGGGCAGTTTGAGCGAGCCGTCGGGTAGTTCGGTGCCGTGCAGGTTGGTGAGGTCGTCGAGGCCTTTGACGTCGGGGCCGGTGAGGTGGTTGAGGGCGGCGGTGAGTTGGGAGATGCTGGGGAGTTTGCCGAGGGCGGGGGAGAGCATTTTGCCGACGTAGGTCATCGGGTCGATGGTCTCGCCGATCCCGCCCAGCACGTTGAGGGTTTTCCCGGCCATGCCGGCCTTGCTGGCGGCTTCGCCGGCCTCGCCGATCTCCCCGAGCTTGCCGACCTTGAGTGGCGCGACCAGGCAGGTGAGGACGTTGAAGGTGACCGCACCCGCCGCCGTGCCCGGGTTCTGTTTCCATTCGTCCCAGGCGACCATGCTCTTGGCGAACGCGATGGGCGCGTTCTTGGCGTCGCGCAGCCAGCCGGGCAGCGCGGAGTCGGGGGTGGCCAGGAAGGCCGGGTCGAAGTTCACGATGGTCAGGCCGAGGGCGAGTTCGCCGATGCCCTTCCAGGCCTGCTCGAAGTTCTTGAGACCGCCGAAGCCGACCAGGGTGCCCAGGCCCTTGATGGTGCCCCAGACGCCGTCGACGATCAGGCCGTCCCACACGAAGCTCTTCACCCAGTAGCCGACGTCCCAGATGTGGTGGGACTGCTCCTCGGTGCTGCCCCACGGGACCTTGGCACCGTCCAGCTGCTGGCTGGTGTAGCCGTACATGTCGGCCTTGTCGGAGCCGTCGTTGCCGACGTACCGGGTGCCCCCGAAGACCGCGTCGATCGCGTTGGCACAGGCCCGTTCGGCCGCCCGGAACGCGGCGACGGCGGCGTCGACCTGCTTCATCAGGTCGTTGTTCCGGTCGACCTTGTCGCCGTCGTACGTCCAGTCGTGGTCGTTCTTCACGCTGTTGACGAAGGTGGTCGCCTGGTCGTGCAGCGACTTGAGCCTGGCCGCGATCGGCCGCACGTCGTGCGCGTACGTGGACAGCGCGGCGGCGACCTTCTCCACGTCCCCCGCGAAGTCGTCCGCCTGGGTCGCCACCGGCTTGGTGGTCGCGAACAGCTGCTCCGCCTCGGGGGCGTGGTAGAAGGCCGACAGGCCCTGGAAGGTGGTATGGATCCCGGAACCGGTGGTGCGGATGCTCCCGGCATCCGTCTTCAGCGACGCGGCGTCCTGCTCCAACTGGTCCAGATCACCGACGAACTGCGGAATCGTCCGGATCGATCACGGCGCGGCCGGCCGCTGCGCGTCACTGTTCCACGTCGACACGTCATCTCCCCCGTGCTTCACCGAAACCTCGCCGGTCTCCCCGAACGGGACCGGCGCACGGGCCGTCCGACACGGCTCGCACGAAATCCGCGCCGGATATTCGCAAAAGCGCGCCGGGGTCCGCCGACCGGCTGACGGCCCGTCAGCAGAGGCGATATCAGGCCGATTCACGGCAAGGCAAACGGCGAAAACCGCGCCCCGGTCCGGCCGTCTTACGCGGTCGCCGGCCCGGGGCGGATCGGTCCTCTCGGGAGAATTCCCCGCGGTTCCGCTAGCACTCGATGACGTTGACCGCGAGGCCGCCGCGCGAGGTCTCCTTGTACTTGACCTTCATGTCGGCGCCGGTCTCCTTCATCGTCTTGATCGCCTTGTCCAGCGAGACGTGGTGCCGGCCGTCGCCGCGCAGGGCCATCCGGGCGGCGGTGACGGCCTTGACCGAGGCCATGCCGTTGCGCTCGATGCAGGGGATCTGGACCAGGCCGCCGACCGGGTCGCAGGTGAGGCCGAGGTTGTGCTCGATGCCGATCTCGGCGGCGTTCTCGACCTGCTCGGGGGTGCCGCCGAGGACCTCGGCCAGGCCGCCGGCCGCCATCGAGCAGGCCGAGCCGACCTCGCCCTGGCAGCCGACCTCGGCGCCGGAGATCGAGGCGTTCTCCTTGAAGAGCATGCCGATCGCGCCGGCCGCCAGCAGGAAGCGGACGATGCCGTCCTCGTCGGCGCCCGGGATGAAGTTCTGGAAGTAGTGCAGGACGGCCGGGATGATGCCGGCCGCGCCGTTGGTGGGGGCGGTGACGACGCGCTGGCCGGAGGCGTTCTCCTCGTTGACGGCCATCGCGTAGAGGGTCACCCACTCCATCGCGTTGGCCGGGCCGATGCCCTCGGCGCGCAGCGCGCGGGCGCCGGCGGCGGCCCGGCGGCGAACCTTGAGGCCGCCCGGCAGGATGCCCTCGCGGGTCATCCCGGCGCTGACGCACTCCTTCATCACGCCCCAGATCTCCAGCAGCCCGGCCCGGATCTCCTCCTCGGTGCGCCAGGCCTTCTCGTTCTCCAGCATCAGGCCGGAGATCGACAGCCCGGTCTCCCGGGTGAGCCGCAGCAGCTCCTCGCCGGTGCGGAACGGGTAGCGCAGCTGGGTGTCGTCCGGGACCACCCGGTCGGCGCCGATGGCGTCCTCGTCCACCACGAAGCCGCCGCCGACCGAGTAGTAGGTCTTCTCCAGGACCAGCCCGCCGGCCGCGTCGCGGGCCGCCAGGGTCATGCCGTTGGCGTGGTAGGGCAGCGAGCGGCGGCGGTGCAGCACCAGCTGGAGGTCGGGGTCGAAGTCGATCGGGTGGGTGCCGAGCAGGTTGAGCCGCTTGGCCTCCCTGATCCGCTCGACGTCGAGGTCGGCCTTGGCGACGTCCACGGTGCGCGGCGAGTTGCCCTCCAGGCCGAGCAGTACGGCCTTCGGGGTGCCGTGCCCGTGGCCGGTGGCGCCCAGCGAGCCGAACAGCTCGGCCTGCACGGTGGTCACCCGGTCCAGCAGGTCCTCGGAGCGCAGCCGGCGGGCGAACATCCGGGCGGCGCGCATCGGGCCCACGGTGTGCGAGCTGGAGGGGCCGATGCCGATGGAGAAGAGGTCGAAGACGCTGATGGCCACGGAAGTGACGTCCTTGTCTGCTCGTGGAGTCTCGTGGACGGGAGTTACGAGGTGGGCGGGTGCATGGGTCGGGGCACCGGCTCACAGTCCAGTGTGCGCGGTGCCCCGACGTGAGGGCCTGGTCGGCGGTGGTGACGCCGGTTACAGCCCCCGGACTACAGCTCCGGGTAGAGCGGGTACTTCGTGGCCAGGGCGGTGACCCGGGCCTTCAGCGCGGTGGCCTTGGCCTCGTCGAAGCCCGGCTTGAGCGCTTCGGCGATCACGTCGGCGACCTCGCGGAAGTCCTCGGCCTGGAAGCCGCGGGTGGCCAGCGCCGGGGTGCCGATCCGCAGACCGGAGGTGACCATCGGCGGGCGCGGGTCGTTCGGGACGGCGTTGCGGTTGACCGTGATGCCGACCTCGTGCAGCCGGTCCTCGGCCTGCTGGCCGTCCAGCTCGCTGTTGCGCAGGTCGACCAGGACCAGGTGGACGTCGGTGCCGCCGGACAGCACCGAGATGCCGGCCGCGGTGGTGTCGTCCTGGAGCAGGCGGGCGGCCAGCAGCTTGGCGCCCTCCAGGGTGCGCTCCTGGCGCTCCTTGAACTCCGGCGAGGCGGCGACCTTGAAGGCCACGGCCTTGGCGGCGATCACGTGCTCCAGCGGGCCGCCCTGCTGGCCCGGGAAGACCGCGGAGTTGATCTTCTTGGCCAGTTCGGCCTTGGAGAGGATCACGCCGCCGCGCGGGCCGCCCAGGGTCTTGTGGGTGGTGGTGGTGACCACGTCGGCGTACGGCACCGGGGACGGGTGCAGGCCCGCCGCGACCAGGCCGGCGAAGTGGGCCATGTCGACCATCAGGTAGGCGCCGACCTCGTCCGCGATCGCGCGGAAGGCGGCGAAGTCCAGCTGGCGCGGGTAGGCGGACCAGCCGGCGATGATCAGCTTGGGCTGGTGCTCCTTGGCGAGGCGGGCGACCTCGTCCATGTCGACCAGGTTGGTCTTCTCGTCGACGTGGTAGGCGACCACGTTGTAGAGCTTACCGGAGAAGTTGATCTTCATGCCGTGGGTCAGGTGACCGCCGTGGGCCAGGTTCAGGCCCAGGATGGTGTCGCCCGGCTGGATCAGCGCGAACATCGCGGCGGCGTTGGCCTGCGCACCGGAGTGCGGCTGGACGTTGGCGGCCTCGGCGCCGAACAGTTCCTTGATCCGGTCGATGGCGATCTGTTCGACCACGTCGACGTGCTCGCAGCCGCCGTAGTAGCGGCGGCCGGGGTAGCCCTCGGCGTACTTGTTGGTCAGCACCGAGCCCTGGGCCTCCATGACCGCCACCGGGGCGAAGTTCTCGGAGGCGATCATTTCCAGGGTGGACTGCTGGCGGTGCAGCTCGGCGTCGACCGCGGCGGCGATCTCGGGGTCGAGTGCGTGCAGGGACTGGTTGAGAACCGTCATGGTGGCGTCTTCCCATCAAGGGCAGTCGCGCGCGGGCTCGTCGTCGGAGGGTGGCGGCGGGCGACGGGCGGCGGGCGACGGGTGGGCTGGTGGGGCACTGACCGGTGGGGCGGCCGCCGCGCTGCGACCGCCCCGGGAAGGCGATCAGGCCTGGGTGAACTCGCTGTACTCGTCGGCGCTCAGCAGGTCGCCGGGGGTCTCGGTGACCTTGACCCGGAACAGCCAGCCACCCTCGAAGGCGGCCGAGTTGACCAGGGCCGGGTCGTCCACGACGTCCTGGTTGGTCTCGGTGACCTCGCCGGTGGCCGGGGCGACCAGGTCGCTGACCGACTTGGTGGACTCCAGCTCGCCGCAGGGCTCACCCGCGGTCACGGTGTCGCCGACCTCGGGCAGCTGGACGTAGACGATGTCACCGAGCGCGTCGGCGGCGTGCTGGGTGATGCCCACCGTGGACACGCCGTCCTCGGAGGCGGCCGTCAGCCACTCGTGGTCCTTGCTGTACTGCAGGTGCTGCGGGTTGCTCATGGGGTTCATTCTCCAGGATCGGAAGCGGGCAGGTCGCAACGGTCCACCGAGCGGACCGCGCGGGGATCGGGGCTGGGCCGGGCAGGCGGCGGGTGCGCTCAGCGGGCGCGCTTGTAGAACGGCAGCGCGACCACCTCGACCGGCTCCTGCCGGCCGCGGACGTCCACCGCGACGGACGTGCCGGGCTCGGCGTGCGCGGCGTCCAGGTAGGCGATCGCGATCGGCTTGCCGAGGGTCGGCGACGGTGCGCCGGAGGTGATCCGCCCGATCGGGGTGCCGTCGGTGGTGACCACGGCGTACTCGGCGCGCGGGACGCGCTTGCCCTCGGAGACCAGGCCGACCAGCTTGCGCGGCGCCTTGGCCTCGGCCTGGGCGGCGGCGGCCTCCAGCGCCTCGCGGCCGACGAACTCGCCGCCGTTGGTGGTCTTGTCGAAGCGCACCACCCGGCCCAGGCCCGCGTCGAACGGGGTCAGCGAGGTGTCCAGCTCGTGCCCGTAGAGCGGCATGCCCGCCTCCAGGCGCAGCGTGTCGCGGCAGGAGAGGCCGCACGGGACCAGCCCCGCGTCCTGGCCGGCCTCGGTCAGCGCCTGCCAGAGGTGTTCGGCGTCGGCGGGGGCGCAGAAGACCTCGAAACCGTCCTCACCGGTGTAGCCGGTGCGGGCGAGCCAGACCTGCCGGCCGGCCACCGTGGTGGGCAGCAGGGCGTAGTACTTCAGGCCGGGCAGGTCGGCGTCGGTGAGCGAGGCCAGGATGCCGTTCGCCTCCGGGCCCTGCACGGCGAGCAGCGCGTAGGCGTCCCGGTCGTCGCGCACCACGGCGTCGAAACCGGCCGCGCGCTCGGTCAGCGCCTCCAGCACCACCTGGGCGTTGGAGGCGTTGGCGACCACCAGGTACTCGTCCTCGGCGGTGCGGTAGACGATCAGGTCGTCCAGGATGCCGCCGTCCTCGCGGCAGATCATGGTGTAGCGGGCGCGCAGCACGCCGAGCGCGGAGATGAAGCCGACCAGCGCGTGGTCCAGCAGCTCGCCGGCCTGCGGGCCGCTGACGGTGATCTCGCCCATGTGGGAGAGGTCGAACAGGCCGGCCCTGGTGCGGACGGCGAGGTGCTCCTCGCGCTCGCTGCCGTAGCGCAGCGGCATGTCCCAGCCGGCGAAGTCGGTCATGGTGGCGCCGAGGGCGCGGTGCAGGGCGTCGAGCGCGGTCTTGCGGGGGGACGACACGGCTACTGGGCTCCTTGTGCGGTGGGCACTCAGGGACAGCGCACGGCCTGGGGCCGGCGCGTGGACATGCGGGGGCGCGATCTCCCCATCTGTCGTCAAACCTGAGAGCTTCACCACGCAGCCTGTCCGGGGACCAGGATGGCGTGGCTTGCACCGTGGGTGGGCGCACGGCACGGCCGTGTCCACTTTCCAGATCTGCCTCGCCCGTGCGGTAGGGGTGCCTGAGAGATTCCGGGGAGGACTTGCTCCTTCGGCGCCGGCTGTGCCGCTGGGGCACTCCGGGCTCTCCCGCGCGGGTTCGAGCGGCCAGTATGAAGTTTCAGCGAGGCCCGCATGGTGCGGACGGGGTCATCATGGCATGCCCGGGGGCCGGACGGGAGGGGGGCCTTCGTTCGTCCTTGGCTGGTCACCCGGGACGGCGGCGCTCGATAGGCTTTGGGCCCGAGCGAGCGCGAGACGGGTGGAGCAGGGGCGGATGGAGACTCCGGGGTACGGCACGGCGGTGGGACAGGGCTGGGCCGAGCCCGGCATGGCACCGGCCGGCGGCGGCTGGCCGGCCAACGAGCTGGAGCAGGTGCTCACCGCGGCCCTGGGCGATCCCGGCGCGACCCCGCGGGTGGTCGAGGTGCTGGCTCGCAGTCAGCTCTGGATCCCGCTGCCGGCCGGCGCCGACCCGCGGGGGCAGGCGCTGGACCTGCCGACCATCGAGCTGGCGGGCGCGCCCTACGTGCCGGTCTTCTCCTCCGAGGAGCAGTTCCTGCAGCACGCCCCCGGGCTGTCCTGCGCGGTCGCCCCGGCCTGGGAGTTCGCCCGCGGGCTGCCGCTGGGCCTGGGCATCGCGGTCAACCCCGAGGCGCCGGTGGGGATCCCGGTGCCGCCGGAGGGCGTGGCGGAGCTGCGCCGCGGCCCGCGGCAGGACCGTTGGACGGCCGACGGGGGCCCGAACGTGCCGCCGGGCGCCCGGGTCGTGCTCCGCGCGCTGGAGCCGGCCGAGGAGCCGGTCGCCTTCCTCACCGCCGCCTGTGCCGAACTGTCCCGGCTGCCCGGGGTGTTGACCGCCCGCCGGGCGCTGGCCTCGGTGGAGGGCGAGCCGCCGGTGCTGTTCGTGGGCGTCCAGCTGGACCCGGCCGCGCCGGCCGACCCGGCCGAGGCCAACGCCGCGCTGGGTCGCGCGCTGGGTGCCGCGCCGCTGCCCTGGGGGCTGCACATCGTGCTGCTGGACCTGGCGGCGGACCCGGTGGTGGACTGGTTGCTGCACCGGGTCGAGCCGTTCTACGCGCGGCTCTGAGCGCCCGGTGGGCGGCGGCTCGGGGCGGGTCGCGGGCACGTCGGCATGACGGCGCTCGGGTGGGCCCCGTAGGGTGCTGCCGATATCTCGGCGGCGGTACGACGACGGAGGGCTCGGCGTGACTACGGGAGCGGCAGGTGGTGGACCGGGGCCGTGGGGCCCGGCCCCCGGCGCGGACCCGGGCGTGCTGGAGCGTGCGTTGCGCGAGGTCGCCCCGGAGCGCTACGACGCCTACGAGCGGCTGCTCCAGGCACTGGCCGAGGGCCAGGTGTGGATGCTGCTCTGGCAGGGCCGGCCGGGCAGCCCGGACGCGCAGTACGGGAACATGGACATCGGCGGGCACGGCTACGCCCCCGCCGCCACCTCGCCGGAACAGCTGGTCGCCAGCGGCTGGTCGCGGGCGCACGAGGTGATCTCCGGCCGGGAGATCGCCGACACCCTCTACCGCACCCGCTGGGGGCTCTGGCTGAACCCGCACGCGCCGGGGGGCGGGGTCGGGGTGCCCTGGGCGGACCTGCGCCGGGTGGCGGCCGGGCTGCACCGGCTGCCGGCCGGGCCGCTGCGGCTGACCGAACCGCAGGTGCGGGCCGAGCGGTTCTACGCCGTACTCGAACAGCAGGTGCCCTCGGTGCGGCCGGTGAGGGCGCTCTGGCGGGCCTGGGTGCAACCGGCGGTGGACGAGCCGTACCTGGCGATCGGGCTGGACCTCTATGACACCTCGCCGCCGGCGGTGGAGGCGGTCCGGGCGTTGATGCGGCGGGCCATCGCGCAGGCGCCGGAGGGGCTGGCGGTCTCCACCGTCGCGATGAGCGACGAGTACGACCCGGTGGCGCTGTGGATGCGCGCGCACCTGCGGCCGTTCTACCACCGCGAGGCGACCCCCGCGCCGTACCCGGTGCCGCCGTACCCGGCCACCCCGGGCGCTCCGGGGGCGTACGGCTATCCCGGGCCGGCGCAGGCCCCGGTCCAGGCCTCGGCGCCCGGTTGGCTGCAGCAGCCCTGGACCGGGCGTCCGCGCGGCTGAACCACCCTGCTCCGCAGACTTTCTGACGATTGATCAACTGGACTCGGTGTCCGATCAGTTGACCCGGGCGTCCGGTATCTGGCGCGTCGGCGGCGAGTTTCAAGGTGTCGTGCAGGTTTACCGATCTTGAACGCCCGTAGATCACAGTTGGGCATCCTTCGATCGGGAGGTCTGGCGCAAGCCTGTTGCCAGCGTGAAGAGTTCTGCGCACCGCACCAGCCGAGCAACCCGGGCGGCGCACCCTCGCAGGCTCTGACCGGGGCCTGACAGCAGTGGGCGCGCCGGGGTTCGCCATGGTCCGACCACCGTTGGCGAGGGGACCGAACTGCCCATGCCCAGCACCACCGAGAGCACAGAACCCGTACCGGGCGGCCCGGTTGAGCTGCCCGCCGCACCCCGACAGATCGAGGGCCGCTCGCTCGGCCGGATCGCCTGGACCCGGTTCAAGCGCGACCGGGTCGCGGTGGCCGGCGGCGTCGTGGTGATCCTGCTGGTCCTGGTCGCCGTGCTGGCCAAGCCGATCGAGTCGGTCTTCGGGCTCAGTCCCGACAACCTCCACCAGGACCTGCTGGACGCCGACTTGGGCGGTCTGCCGAGCGGTGCGTTCGGCGGCATCAGCCTCAGTCACCCGCTGGGCATCGACCCGTTGCAGGGGCGCGACCTGCTGGCCCGGGTGATCGACGGCTCCTGGGTGTCGCTGCTGGTGGCGTTCGGCGCCACCGTCCTCTCCAACACCATCGGAACCGTGCTCGGCGTGGTGGCCGGCTACTACGGCGGCTGGGTGGACGCCGCGATCAGCCGGGTGATGGACGTCTTCCTGGCGTTCCCGCTGCTGCTCTTCGCGATCTCGATCTCCGCCTCGCTGCAGGGTGGTGCGTTCGGGATGCACGGCCTGCCGCTGCACATCAGCGTGCTGATCTTCGTGATCGGCTTCTTCAACTGGCCCTACATGGGCCGGATCGTGCGAGGGCAGACGCTCTCGCTGCGCGAGCGGGAGTTCGTCGACGCGGCCCGCAGCCTGGGTGCCCGCGGCCCGTTCATCCTCTTCAAGGAACTGCTGCCGAACCTGACCGGGCCGATCCTGGTCTACTCGACCCTGCTGATCCCGACCAACATCCTCTTCGAGGCCGGTCTGAGCTTCCTCGGCGTGGGCATCCAGCCGCCGCAGTCCTCCTGGGGCGGGATGCTCAACGACGCGATCAAGTACTACCAGGTGGACCCCGAGTACCTGCTGGTCCCCGGTTTGGCGATCTTCGTCACGGTGCTCGCCTTCAACCTGCTGGGCGACGGGCTGCGTGACGCCCTCGACCCACGTGGCAACTGACCCTCAACTCACCTCAAGAGCACGCCACTTCCCGCCACTCTCCCAAGGGGTTGATCCAGCAATGCGCAGGTCTCGTACCCTCGCCCTGGCCGCGGTGGCCGCCACCACCGTCCTGGTGGTGAGCGGTTGTTCCAGCTCGTCCAACGGCGGTGGCGCGACCGGCACGGTCGCCGGCCAGAACGCCGCCACCACCGGGGTGGTGAACGCCTCCGACCACAAGGGCGGCACCGTCACCTACGAGATGAAGGGCACCCCGGACTCGCTCGACCCGGGCAACACCTACTACGCCTACATCTGGAACTTCGCCCGGCTGTACGGCCGTCCGCTCACCACCTTCGCCCCCGGGCCCGGCAAGCAGGGCGAGAAGCTGGTCCCGGACCTGGCCTCCGGGCTCGGCCAGGTCAGCGACAACGGCCTGACCTGGACCTACCACCTGCGTCCGGGCCTCAAGTACGAGGACGGCACCCCGGTCAGCTCCAAGGACGTCAAGTACGCGATCGAGCGCAGCAACTACGCGCCGGACGTGCTCTCCAACGGCCCGACGTACTTCCAGGAACTGCTGGTCGACAACCCGACGCCGTACCAGGGCCCCTACAAGGACCCGCACGGCGGGCTCGACTCGATCCAGACGCCGGACGACACCACCATCGTCTTCCACCTCCAACACCCGTTCGCCGACTTCGACTACCTGGTCAGCGCCCCGCAGACGGTGCCGGTCCCGCAGGACAAGGACACCGGGGCCAGCTATGTCAACCACCCGATGTCCACGGGGAGTTACATGTTCTCCTCGTACCAGGACGGCAAGGAGGCGACGCTGGTCCCGAACCCCAACTGGGACCCGTCGACCGACCCGATCCGCAAGCAGCTCGCGGACAAGATCGTCCTCAAGATGAACATCGAGCAGCAGACCATCGACCAGGACCTGATGGCCGGCAACGCCCAGGTGGACCTGGTGGGCGGCGGCGTCGACCCGCAGACCCAGGCCAAGATCCTGCTGGACAACTCGCTCAAGGCGAAGACCGACAACGCCTTCGGTGGCCGCCTCACCTACCTGGCGCTGAACACCAAGGTCGCCCCGCTGGACAACGTGGACTGCCGCAAGGCCGTCGAGTACGCGATCGACAAGGTCTCGGTGCAGACCGCCGAGGGCGGCCCGATCCGCGGCAGCATCGCCGACACCCTGCTGCCGTCGGACGTCGCCGGTCACCAGGACTTCAACCTCTACCCGTCCTCCGGCGACCACGGTGACATCGCCAAGGCGAAGCAGGAGTTGGCGGCCTGCGGCCACCCGAACGGCTTCAGCACCACGATCACCGCGCGCACCGAACGCGACACCGAGGTGGCGGCCGCGACCTCGATCCAGGCCGCGCTCAAGCAGGTCGGCATCCAGCTGAACATCCAGCAGTACCCGCAGGGCAAGTACTTCACCGACTACGCGGGCGTCCCGCAGTTCACCGACAGCAACAACGTCGGGATGATGATGATGCAGTGGGCCGCCGACTGGCCGACCGGCTACGGCTTCCTGCAGCAGATCGTGGACGGCCGGGCGATCAAGTCCTCCGGCAACAGCAACCTCGCCCAGCTGAACGACCCGGTGATCAACAAGCTGATCGACGACTCGGCGGTGCAGACCACCGAGGCGGCCCGCGACAAGGACTATGCGGCGATCGACCAGCAGGCCATGGCGGACGCGGCCTACGTGCCGCTGCTCGACACCAAGGTCCTGCTCTACCGCCCGGACAGCGCCACCAACCTGGTCTCCAGCTCGGCCTTCGACGGTGAGTACGACTACCTCAACATCGGCACCACCAAGTAAGAGCCTGGCTCCATATCCCTGAAGGCAGGTGAAGGCAGCGGCGTCCGCTCCGGCCCGGGGTGTCCAGCACGGACACCCCGGCCGGGGCGGGGCACCGGAGCCGTACAACTGTGTTGGCCTACATCATCCGCAGGACGTTCGCCGCCCTGGTGCTGCTCCTGGTCGTCAGTGCGGTCACCTTCGTCATCTTCTTCCTGCTCCCACGCATCGCGGGCGAGACCACCGACCAGCTCGCCGCGCAGTACATCGGCAAGAACCCCAGCCCGGCGGCGATCGCCGCGATCAAGAAGAACCTGGGCTTCGACCAGCCGCTGTACATCCAGTACGGCCGCTTCCTCAAGGGCCTGGTGGCCGGGGCGAAGTACAAGTACGGCCCGGACGCGGCCACTTGCCACGTGCCGTGCTTCGGCTACTCGTTCAAGAACCACGTGGAGGTCTGGCCGGACATCCGCTCGCGGATCCCGGTGACCTTCTCGCTCGCCCTCGGCGCCTCGGTGATCTGGCTGCTCTCCGGCGTGGCGGCCGGCGTGGTCTCCGCGCTCAAGCCGCGTTCGCTCTTCGACCGGCTGTCGATGGGCGTCGCGCTGGCCGGCGTCTCGCTGCCGATCTTCTTCACCGGCGCCCTGTTGCTGACCCTGTTCAGCTACCAGTGGCCGATCTTCGGCAACCTGCACTACGTCAACTTCACCAGCAACCCGCTGATGTGGGCCAAGAACCTGGTGCTGCCGTGGGTCTCGCTGGCGTTCCTGTACTCCGCGCTCTACGCCCGGCTCACCAGGGCCGGGATGCTGGAGACGATGAACGAGGACTACATCCGCACCGCCCGGGCCAAGGGCCTGCGCGAGCGGGACGTGGTGGTCCGGCACGGTCTGCGCTCCGCGCTCACCCCGATCCTGACCATCTTCGGGATGGACCTCGGGCTGCTGCTCGGGGGCGCGCTCATCACCGAACAGGTCTTCTCCCTGCAGGGAGTGGGCTTCTACGCGGTCTCCGCGATCAACGACAACGACCTGCCGAAGATCCTCGGCGTCACCCTGATCGCCGCCTTCTTCATCGTGCTCTGCAACCTCCTGGTTGACCTCCTGTACGCCGCCGTCGACCCCCGGGTGAGGCTCTCGTGACCACCGCCGAGCAGGACCGGCCCGCCGGGTCCGCCTTTCTCTCCGTCCGGGACCTGAAGATCCACTTCGACACCGACGACGGCCTGGTGAAGTCGGTCGACGGGGTCAGCTTCGACCTGGCCCGGGGCCGCACCCTGGGCATCGTGGGGGAGTCCGGCTCGGGCAAGTCCGTCACCTCGCTGGGCATCATGGGCCTGCACCGCAGCAAGCGGGCCCGGATCTCCGGGGAGATCCGGCTGGAGGGTGAGGAGCTGGTCTCCGCCGACCCCGAGCGGGTGCGCCGGCTGCGCGGCCGCACCATGGCGATGATCTTCCAGGACCCGCTCACCGCGATGCACCCGTACTACACGATCGGCAGCCAGATCGTGGAGGCCTACCGGGTGCACCACCCGGAGGCGTCCAAGAAGGAGGCGCGGACCCGGGCGGTGGAGATGCTCGACCGGGTCGGCATCCCGCAGCCGGACCGGCGGGTGGACGACTACCCACACCAGTTCTCCGGCGGCATGCGCCAGCGCGCGATGATCGCGATGGCACTGGTCAACGACCCCTCACTGCTGATCGCCGACGAGCCGACCACCGCGCTGGACGTCACGGTGCAGGCCCAGATCCTGGACCTGATCCGGGACCTCCAGCAGGAGTTCGGCTCGGCGGTCATCATCATCACCCACGACCTGGGCGTGGTGGCCGAGCTGGCGGACGACATCCTGGTGATGTACGCGGGGCGGTGCGTCGAGCGGGGACCGGCCGCGACCCTCTTCGACTCGCCGGAACACCCCTACACCTGGGGCCTGTTGGGGTCGATGCCGCGGCTCGACCGGGCGCTGACCGAGCGGTTGGTGCCGGTCCGTGGCACGCCGCCCAGCCTGATCAACGTGCCCAGCGGCTGCGCCTTCCACCCGCGTTGCCCGTACGCCGAGTTGACCGGCGGCCGGTCGGCCGGCGAACTGCCACTGCTGGTCGAGACCGGCCCCGGCCACCACGCCGCGTGCCACCTGCCCGCCGCCGACCGACAGCGGATCTTCACCGAAGAGATCGCGCCCCGGCTGTGAACCACGGATCAGGAGAGCAAGGCGAGATGACGAAGACGCGGAGCGCCGACCCGGTGGACACCGAGGCGGCCGGGCGGCGCGAACCCCTGCTGCGGGTGAGCGGCCTGGAACGGCACTTCCCGATCACCAAGGGTCTGCTGCGCCGGCAGCACGGCGCGGTGCGGGCGGTGGACGGGATCTCCTTCGAGGTGATGCCCGGGGAGACCCTGGGCGTGGTGGGGGAGTCCGGCTGCGGCAAGTCCACCACCGGCCGGCTGGTCACCCGACTGGACGAACCCACCGGCGGCAGCATCGAGTTCGAGGGCACCGACATCACCCACCTGGGGGTCGGCGCGATGCGACCGCTGCGCCGCGACATCCAGATGATCTTCCAGGACCCGTACTCCTCGCTGAACCCGCGGCACACCGTCGGCACCATCGTCGGCGCGCCGTTCCGGCTGCAGAAGGTGCGGACCGAGGGCGGGGTGAAGAAGGCCGTCCAGGAGCTGCTGGAGATCTGCGGGCTCAGCCCGGAGCACTACAACCGCTACCCGCACGAGTTCTCCGGCGGCCAGCGGCAGCGGATCGGGATCGCCCGGGCGCTGGCGCTGCGGCCGAAGATGATCGTGGCCGACGAGCCGGTCTCCGCGCTGGACGTCTCGATCCAGGCGCAGGTCGTCAACCTCCTCGACGACCTGCAACGGGAGCTCGGGCTGACCTACCTGATCATCGCCCACGACCTGTCGGTGGTGCGGCACGTCTCGGACCGGGTGGCGGTGATGTACCTCGGCAAGATCGTCGAGATCGCCGACCGGGACGCGCTCTACGCGAGCCCGGCCCACCCCTACACGGTGGCGCTGATGTCCGCCGTCCCGGTCCCGGACCCGCGCCGCAAGGAGCGCCGGGAGCGGATCCTGCTCACCGGCGACGTCCCCTCGCCGATCAACCCGCCGAGCGGCTGCCGGTTCCGCACCCGCTGCTGGAAGGCCCAGGACGTCTGCGCCACCACCGAGCCCCCGCTGGCCGAGCTCCGCCCGGGCCACCGGACGGCCTGCCACTTCCCGGAGCTCCCGGCCGAGGAGGTCGCGGCGGTCTAGGTGTCCTGGGTCGTCCGGGAAGGCGGCTCACCGTACCGTTTCGGTCGAATTCGGTCGACAATGGGCCGAGCATGGACACTTAGCCGGTGACCTCGCAGATTTTCGCGCCCGATGTGCAGGAGACCCTCGACCTGACGGGCATCTTCGTCTTCGCCCTGTCCGGGGGCCTGCTCGCCGTCCGCAAGAACATGGACATCTTCGGGATCTGCGTGCTCGCCTTCGCCACCGCGCTCGGCGGCGGGGTGCTGCGTGACCTGCTGATCGGTGCGGTGCCGCCGGCCGCCTTCACCAACACGGGGTACTTCGTCACCCCGCTGGTGGCCGGGCTGGTGGTGTTCTTCCTGCACCCGGAGGTCGAGCGGATCAACCGTGCGGTGCAGACCCTGGACGCGCTCGGGCTCGGGCTGTTCTGCGTCACCGGCACGACCAAGGCGCACGACTACGGCCTGGGCTCGGTCGCCTCGGTCGCGCTGGGCATGCTCACCGCGGCCGGCGGCGGCGTGATCCGCGACGTGCTGGCGCACGAGACGCCCTCGCTGCTGCGCTGGGACCGGGAGATCTACGCCGTCCCGGCGCTCTGCGGGGCGACCCTGGTGGCGCTGCTGATCGCCGCCCACCACCTCACCACGTTCACCGCGAGCGCGGCCGCGATGGCCGCCTTCGTGCTGCGGATGCTGGCGCTCAGGTATGGCTGGCGCGCACCGCGTGCCTGGCACCGCAACGGTTCTCGCACCAGCGAGGAGTAGGCGAGCCGCCGTACGCCAGCGAGATCGCCTCCACCGTGCAGAGCAGCTCGGGCAGCAGCCGGCTCAGCTCGCCGACCGGCGCCACCGCGACCGGCGCGGAGATCGCGCAGGCCGCGATGGTCCGGCCGGCGTTGCCCTGGATCGGGGCGGCCAGACAGTTCACCGACTCCGGGTGCTCGGCGTACTCGGTCTGCCGGATCGCCCAGCCCTGGCGGCGGACCGCGGCCAGTTCGGCGCGCAGGGCCTCGGTGTGCGCGGCCGGCAGCGCCTGGTCGGCCAGCGCGGCCGTCAGCTGATCCTCCGCCAGGTCGGCCAGCAGCACCCGGCCGGCGGCGGTGGCGACGGCCGGCGCGTGCCGGCCGATCCCGGAGGCCGGGCCGGGCCGGGGGCCGGCGCCGGCCGGGTGACGGCTCTCCACCTCGTCCAGGCAGAGCACCTGGTCGCCCTCCAGTACCGCCAGGTGCACGGTGTGCCCGTACCGCTCGTTGAGCGCGGCCAGGTAGGGCGCGGCGACCTGGCGCACGTCTATCCCGTCCAGCGCCTGCTGGGCGAGGGAGAGCAGCCGGCCGCCGAGCCGGTAGCGGTGGTCCGGCTGGCGCCGCACGAAGCCGTGCTCCTCCAGGGTGCGCAGCAGCCGCAGCGCGGTGGACTTGTGCACCCCGATGGTGCCGGCGGCCTGCTCCAGAGAGGCGGGACCGTCGCCCAGCGAGGCGAGGATGGTCAGTGCCCGGTCGACGGTCTGCGACATGCCCCCTACCCTTCCGCCCCCTCCATGGGGCAGGAGGCTAACCGTGCGTTGCATCCCGTGCAACGGGTAAATCGGCACCGCGGCAGCGGTCCCGGTCGTGACCGCTGCCCCGCGTGGCGTCGCGTCCGCCTACACTTGTCCAGCCATGCCTTACTTCGACCATGCGGCCACCACCCCGATGCTCCCCGAGGCGATCGCCGCGATGACGGCGCACCTGGGTGTCACCGGCAACGCCTCCTCCCTGCACGCGGCCGGCCGGCGGGCCCGCCGGGTGGTCGAGGAGTCCCGAGAGTCGCTCGCGCAGGCGCTGGGCGCCCGGCCGAGCGAGATCGTCTTCACCGGCGGCGGTACCGAGTCGGACAACCTCGCCGTCAAGGGCCTGTACTGGGCCCGGCGGGACGCCGATCCGGCCCGTACCCGGGTGCTGTGCAGCCCGGTCGAGCACCACGCGGTGCTGGACGCGGTGCACTGGCTGGCCGAGCACGAGGGCGCCCGGGTCGAGTACCTCCCGGTGGACGGCTGCGGCCGGGTGCACCCCGAGGCGCTGCGCGCGGCCGTCGAGTCCGACCCCGGCTCGGTCGCGCTGATCACCGTGATGTGGGCCAACAACGAGCTGGGCACCATCCAGCCGATCATCGAACTCTCGGCCGTGGCACGCGAGTTCGGGATCCCGATGCACGCCGACGCGGTGCAGGCGCTGGGTCAGGTGCCGGTCTCCTTCGCCGAGTCGGGGCTGGACGCGCTGACCGTCACCGGGCACAAGATCGGTGGCCCGTACGGGGTCGGCGCGCTGCTGCTGGCCCGGACGGCCGCGCCGGTGCCGCTGCTGCACGGCGGCGGCCAGGAGCGCGACGTGCGCTCCGGGACGTTGGACGTGCCGGCCGCGGCCGGCTTCGCGGTGGCCGCCGAGCTCGCGGTGGCCCGGCGGGCCGAGCACGCGGCGGCCCTCGAACCGCTGCGCGACGACCTGATCGCCCGGGTCCGCGTCGCCGTCCCGGACGCGGTGCTCAACGGCGACCCGTCCGCCGCCGGCCGGCTGCCCAACAACGCGCACTTCTCCTTCCCCGGCTGCGAGGGCGACGCGCTGCTGATGCTGCTGGACGCGGCCGGGATCGAGTGCTCGACCGGCTCGGCCTGCTCGGCGGGGGTCCCGCAGCCCAGCCACGTGCTGCTGGCGATCGGCGCCGAGCCGCGGCTGGCCCGCTCCTCGCTGCGCTTCTCGCTCGGGCACACCTCGACCAAGGCGGACGTGGACGCGCTGGCCGAGGCGATCGGGCCGGTGGTGGCGCGGGCCCGGAACGCCGGCCAGCGCTGAGACTCCCGTTCCCGGGAATCATCCGTCGGCCCGTACCCTTGGACGCACTATGACCGAATTCCCTGGTGCGTTCCCCGGTGCCCCGACCGGCCCGTCCACCGGCCGCCGCCTGCGCGTGCTGGCCGCGATGTCCGGCGGCGTCGACTCCGCCGTCGCGGCGGCCCGGGCCGCCGAGGCGGGCCACGAGGTGACCGGCGTGCACCTGGCGCTGGCAGCCAACCCGCAGTCCTTCCGCACCGGCGCCCGCGGCTGCTGCACCCTGGAGGACTCCCGGGACGCCCGCCGGGCCGCCGACGTGATCGGCATCCCGTTCTACGTCTGGGACCTCGCCGAGCGGTTCCGCGAGGACGTGATCGAGGACTTCGTCGCCGAGTACGCGGCCGGCCGCACCCCCAACCCCTGCCTGCGCTGCAACGAGAAGATCAAGTTCGCCGCGCTGCTGGACAAGGCGCTCGCGCTGGGCTTCGACGCGGTCTGCACCGGCCACTACGCGCGGATCGTCGAACTGCCCGACGGCGGCCGCGAGCTGCACCGCGCGGTGGACGGTGCCAAGGACCAGTCGTACGTGCTGGGCGTGCTGGACGCGGCCCAACTGGCGCACTCGCTCTTCCCCCTCGGTGACACCACCAAGGAGGAGATCCGGGCCGAGGCCGAGCGCCGGGGCCTGGCGGTCGCCAAGAAGCCGGACAGCCACGACATCTGCTTCATCGCGGACGGCGACACCCAGGGCTTCCTGGCCCGTCGCCTGGGCACCGCGACCGGTGACATCGTGGACACCGAGGGCACCAAGATCGGCGAGCACGACGGCGCGTACGGCTTCACCATCGGCCAGCGCAAGGGGCTGCGGATCGGCCGCCCGGCCGCCGACGGCAAGCCGCGCTACGTGCTGGACATCTCGCCGGTGAACAACACCGTCACGGTCGGCCCGGCCGAGGGCCTCGACGTGATCGGCCTCACCGCCATCCGCCCGCGCTGGTGC
Source organism: Kitasatospora sp. NPDC024654 (assembly GCF_055559155.1). NCBI lineage: Bacteria > Bacillati > Actinomycetota > Actinomycetes > Kitasatosporales > Streptomycetaceae > Kitasatospora > Kitasatospora sp. NPDC024654. The sequence continues at coordinate 27,771 of NZ_JBVHLF010000059.1, read as the reverse complement.
GGCGCCGAACCGCCCGCCGCCGGTGCCTACACCGCCCAGCTCCGCGCGCACGGCGAGGAGGTCCCGGTCACCGCCGAGCCCACCCCCGACGGCCTCCGCGTCCGGCTCGCCACCCCCGCCCGCGGCATCGCCCCCGGCCAGGCCGTCGTCCTCTACGACGGCACCCGCGTGGTCGGCTCCGCCACCATCGCGACGACCGAACGCCGGGCACTGGCGGCGGAGGTCTGAGGGGCTCCGGTCACTTTCCGGCCTCGGGCCCGTACCACTGCAGCGCCTGCCCGGTGACGCCCGCGATGCACTCGAAGTCATGGTCCCGGTGCAGCAGGGTCAGGCCCTGCAGCTCCGCCGTCGCCGCGACGACGAGGTCCACGGCACCAGGGCTGCGGTGCAGGCCCCGCTTGGTCAGCACGTCCTGGACCTGCCAGGCGCGGTCGTAGGCGCGGTCGTCGACCGGCACCCAGCTGAACAGCAGCCGCGCGTCCTCGATCCCCCGGGCGCGGTCGGCGGCTGTGCGTGCGCTGGAGAAGAACTCGAGCTCGGTGATGGGACAGGTCGCGATGAGGCCGGCCGCTGCGGCCAGGTCCCAGCCGTACTGCTCGCCGTCGCCGCGCATGAAGCGGGCGAGCGCGCTGGTGTCGATCAGGAACTGTGCCGCATTCACCGACGGTAGTTCCTCTTGTCCTCGAAGAGGTCCAGATCGAAGCCGCCTTCGGCGGCCGCGGCCCGCAGCCGGGTCAGTGCGAGTGCCCGTCGTCTGTTCTCCAGCACTTCGCGAAGGGCGGTGTTGACCGTCTCCTTCTTGGTGCTGGTGCCGAGGGCCTGAGCCACGTCGGCAAGCAGCTCGTCATCCAGATCGATCACGGTCCGGCTCATGTGATGCGCCTCCTGATATCAACTCGCGATTGAAGTATATCTCCTTGGATGCCCCCGGCTGCCCGGCGGAGGGGCCCGCCGTCGCGCGTGGTAGACCTGTTCCCACTATGAACATCTGTGTCTTCTGCTCCGCGCACTCCCTCGACGACCGTTACACCGCCCCCGCGGCCGAGTTCGCCCGGTTGCTCGGGGAGGCCGGGCACACGCTGGTGTGGGGCGGGTCCAACGCCGGGCTGATGGGGGTGCTGGCCGACGGGGTGAGGGCGGCCGGCGGGCGATTGGTCGGGGTGCTGGTCGAGTTGCTGGCGCACAAGGGGTACCAGGGGGCCGACGAGCTGGTGATGACGCGTGACATCGCCGAGCGAAAGGCGCAGTTGCTGATGCGGGCGGACGCGATCGTGGTGCTGGTCGGCGGCCTCGGGACGCTCGACGAGGTGACCGAGGTGCTGGAGCTGAAGAAGCACGGCCTGCACGACAAGCCGGTCGTCCTGCTGGACACCGAGGGCTTCTACGACGGGCTGCGCGCCCAGCTGGAGCGGATGGAGACCGAGGGCTTCCTGCCGCGTCCGCTGGGCGAGTTGGTCCACTTCGCCACCACTCCGGCCGAGGTGTTCGAGAACCTCGCCAAGACCGGTTCCTGACTTCACCGAGAGGGCAACCATGGCCACCCACCTGATCACCGGCGCCGGCTCCGGCATCGGCGCGATCGTCGCCGAGCGCCTCGCCGAACGCGGCGACGAGCTCTGGCTGCTGGCCCGCAGCGCCAAGCGGGCCGCCGAACTGCGCGAGCGGTTCCCGGCCGCGCACACCCTGGTCGGCGACCTGGCCGACCCCGGCAAGCTCTCCTGGGCGTTCGGCCACCAGAGCCCGCCGGTCGAGCTGGACTCGCTGGTGCACGTGGCGGGCGTGGTCGAGCTGGGCCCGGTCGGCGAGACGCCGGTCAAGGTCTGGCAGGAGACGCTGGCCGTCAACGTGGTCGCCCCGGCCGAGCTGACCAGGCTGCTGCTACCCCAGCTGCGGCTGGCCCGCGGGCACGTGGTCTTCGTCAACTCCGGTGCCGGGCTGACCGCGCACGCCGAGTGGGCGTCCTACGCGGCCAGCAAGTTCGGGGTGCGGGCGCTGGCCGACGCGCTGCGCGCCGAGGAGCACGCCGCCGGGGTCCGGGTCACCTCGGTCTACCCGGGCCGCACCGCGACCCCGATGCAGCGCAAGGTGCACCAGCAGGAGGGCGTCGCGTACGACCCGGAGCGCTGGATCGCCCCGGAGTCGGTGGCCACCGCCATCCTCACCGCCATCGACCTGCCGCGGGACGCCGAGATCACCGAGATCACGGTCCGCCCGGGGCGGTAGCCTCGACCGTGTGACCAGCGAACACCCCTTCCCCGACCTGCTCGGCGCCGCCACCGGCGTCGGCTCGATGCCCGGCACCGACGCGCGGGAGGCCGCGAGGACCTCGGTCGGGGCGCTCGAACAGCTGCCGTTCCTGCCGGAGCTGCCGGCCCGCGGGCCGGGGGCGGACATGCTCGGACGGAGCGCCGGGCTGCTGGTGGAGCTGTTCGCGCAGGTCGAGCCGAGCGGCTGGCGGTTCGCCGACCGTCCCGGCCGGGACACCAGGCGCGCGCACTCCTGGCTGGGCGAGGACCTGGACGCCCTGGAGGAGTTCACCCAGGGCTACCAGGGCGCGCTCAAGGTGCAGGCGGTCGGTCCGTGGACGCTGGCCGCGGGGGTCGAGCTGAAGCACGGTGAGAAGGCGCTGGCCGACCCGGGCGCCTGCCGGGACATCGCCGGCTCGCTCGCCGAGGGCCTGCGCCGGCACCTGGCGGAGGTCCGCAAGCGGGTGCCCGGCGCGCGGGTCGTGCTCCAGCTGGACGAGCCCTCGCTGCCCGCGGTGCTGGCCGGCGCGGTGCGGACGGCCAGCGGGTTCCAGCGGCTGCGCGCGGTGGACCGGCAGGTCGCCGAGGAGACCCTGCGCGAGCTGGTCCGCGCCGTGGACGCCCCGGTCATCGTGCACTGCTGTGCGCCGCAGGTGCCAATTCCCTTGCTGCGCCGGGCCGGTGTGGCCGGCGTGGCGCTGGACTTCGGACTGCTGACGGAGCGTGAGGACGACGACCTGGGCGAGGCGATCGAGGCGGGGGCCGTGATCCTGGCCGGTGTGGTGCCCTCCACGGACCGGGCAATGTCCGACCCGGCCGGTAATGTCACCGGTGTCAGGACGTTGTGGCGCAGGCTCGGGCTCGATCCGGAGCTGCTCGGCCGTCGCGTGCTGGTGACGCCGACCTGCGGGCTGGCGGGCGCGAGCCCGGCCTACGCCCGGCAGGCGCTGTCACTCAGCGTGAGGGGTGCGCAGAGTCTGGTGGACAACCCGGAGTAGGCACGGAGGAGGAGTCGGGTGGCGGCGGTCGAGGGCTGGGAAGAGGTCCCGGCGGAGGTGCGCAGGCGGCACGCCGAGCTGGCGGCCGAGATCGAGGACCATCGCATCCGGTACTACGAGCAGGACGCGCCGATCATCAGCGACGCCGAGTTCGACCGGCTGATGCGCGAGTTGGAGGCGATCGAGGCCGAGCACCCGGTGCTGGTCACCCCCGACTCGCCCACCCAGAAGGTCGGCGGCGCGGCGGCCGAGGGCTTCGCCAAGGTCGAGCACCGGGAGCGGCTGCTCAGCCTGGACAACGCGATGGACGACGAGGAGCTGGCCGCCTGGGCCGAGCGGGTCGCCCGCGAGCTGGACGGCCTGGAGTACCACTACCTCTGCGAGCTCAAGGTGGACGGCCTGGCGGTCAACCTCACCTACGAGCACGGCCGGCTGGTGCTGGCCGCCACCCGCGGCACCGGCCGGGTCGGCGAGGACATCACCACCAACATCCGCACCATCAAGGAGATCCCGCACCAGCTCCAGGGCGAGGACATCCCCGCGCTGGTGGAGATCCGCGGCGAGGTCTACCTGCCGACCGAGGCGTTCGAGGAGCTCAACGCCTCGCTGGCGGCGGAGAACGAGCGCCGCAGGGCGGAGAACGAGCGGCGCGCCGAGGAGGGCAAGCGCCCACAGGCGCTGCTCAAGCTCTTCGCCAACCCCCGTAACGCGGCCGCCGGTTCGCTGCGCCAGAAGGACCCGCTGGTCACCGCCTCCCGCCCGCTGCACATGGTGGTGCACGGCATCGGTGCCCGCGAGGGCTTCGACATCGACTGCCAGTCGCACGCCTACCAGCTGCTGCGCGACTGGGGTCTGCCCACCGCCCGGCACAACGAGGTGGTCGGCACCCTCGACGAGGTGCGGGCCTTCATCAAGCAGTACGGCGAGCAGCGCCACTCGGTCGAGCACGAGATCGACGGCGTGGTGGTCAAGGTGGACGAGATCCCGCTCCAGGGCCGGCTCGGCGCCACCTCCAAGTCGCCGCGCTGGGCGATCGCCTGGAAGTACCCGCCGGAGGAGGTCACCGCCAAGCTGGCCCGGATCCAGGTCGGCATCGGGCGCACCGGCCGGGCCACCCCGTTCGCCGTGCTCGCCGAACCGGTCAAGGTGGCCGGTTCGATGGTGCAGTACGCGACGCTGCACAACCAGCAGGTGGTGAAGGCCAAGGGCGTGCTGCTCGGCGACACCGTGGTGCTGCGCAAGGCCGGTGACGTGATCCCGGAGATCCTCGGCCCGGTGGAGGACCTGCGGGACGGCACCGAGCAGGAGTTCGTGATGCCGAGCCAGTGCCACGAGTGCGGCGCCGAGCTGCGCCCGATGTCCGAGGGCGACATCGACCTGCGCTGCCCCAACGCCCAGTTCTGCCCGGCCCAGGTCCGCGAGCGGATCGCCTACCTGGGCGGCCGGGAGTCGCTGGACATCGAGGGCCTGGGCTACGTCGCGGCGACCGCGCTCACCCAGCCGCTGGAGCCCGCCGACCCGCCGGTGAAGGACGAGGGCGACATCTTCGGCCTGACCGTCGAGCAGCTGCTGCCGATCAAGGTGCTGGTCCGCGACCCGAAGACCGGCCTGCCGAAGCTGGACGACACCACCGGTGAGCAGAAGGAGGTCACCTTCTTCGCCAACCTCAAGGGCGAGCCGAAGAAGAACACCACCGTGCTACTGGACAACCTGGCGGCGGCCAGGGACCGTCCGCTCTGGCGCTACCTCAACGGCCTGTCGATCCGTCACGTCGGTCCGGTCGCGGCCCAGGCGCTGGCCCGCGAGTTCCGCGACCTGGACCGGATCTTCGCCGCGAGCGAGGAGGAGCTGGCGGCCGCCGAGGGGGTCGGCCCGACCATCGCCCGCTCGATCCAGGAGTGGTACCAGGAGGAGTGGCACCGCGAGATCCTGCGGAAATGGCGGGAGGCGGGGGTGCGGTTCACCGAGGAGGCCGCCGCGTACGAGGGGGAGCGCCCGTTGGAGGGGCTCACCGTGGTGGTCACCGGGACGCTGGCCGGCCACACCCGGGACGGTGCCAAGGAGGCGCTGGTCTCGCGTGGGGCGAAGGTGACCGGGTCGGTGTCGAAGAAGACCAACTTCGTTGTGGCCGGCGACAATCCGGGCTCCAAGTACGACAAGGCCGTCCAACTGGGCCTGCCGGTACTGGACGACGCGGGCTTCGCCGTGCTGCTGGAGCAGGGCCCGGCGGCGGCTCGGGCCCACCTCGGGCTGCCCGAGCCCGAGTCGGCTGCCGAAAGCCCGGCCGAGGTAACCCCCGCAGCGGCTGACCAGGGCTGACGTGTCCGTCTTGTGACCTCCTGATACCCCGTCAGCCGGGTGTCGGTGCCGCAAACCGGGCATCTTCTCCCTGTACGGCGCCGGTCCCGAGCTGGCCCGCTCCTGGATGACCGAAAGTCCGCCCCCGCCCGGGGGGCGGACTTACCCTGGAGCGCAACAGCGTGTCAGCAGGAGTGGGGGGCACCGGGTTCGTCCGGCGCCGACAGGGGCGCTTCCCGGCTGAGACCGACTGGCACACCATCAGGTGTGCTGGGGCCGACCGTGCTGTTCGCGGTCGGTCCGAGCCGCGACGCGGCCTGGCGGGGCGGGCCTGACGGAGGACAGGGCGTATGGATCGTACGACCGGCGGTGCGCCGACGCGCCCGCCGCAGGGGGTGGCGGGCGCGGTCCTGCTGCTCGGTGTGCTGCTGGCCGGAGCAGCCCCGCTCATCCCGCTGGCCGTCCTGGTCAGCCGGCACGAGCCCGAACTGCTGCCGCTCTTCGCGGTTCCGCTGGCCGTCCTGGTGGCGGCCTGGCGGATCGCCCGGGACCGGGCCAGGGACCAGCTCACCGATCCGCTGACCGGCCTGCCCAATCGGCACGCCCTGCTGCTCGCCGCGCAGGAGGCGATCGCCGACCACCAGAGCGAGGAACAGTACAGCGTCGGGCTGATCCTGCTCGACCTCGACCGGTTCCGTTCGCTCAACGACACGCTCGGCCACGCGGCCGGCGACCGGCTGCTGGTGCACATCGGCCGGCGGCTGCACCGGGTGCTGCGCGGCGGCCGGCCCGACCCCGCGGGCGGCGCGCCGCCCGGCCGCCCGTCCGGCCCGGCCGACCGCCGCCGGGAGGCCGAGGAGCTGCTCGCCGAGCTGCCGCCGGCCGCCGAGCACGGCCGCCGCGCGGTGGTGGCGAGGATGGGCGGCGACGAGTTCGCCGTGCTGCTGCCCGGGGTGGGCTGCGGGGACACCCTGGAACGGCTCGCCAAGGCGCTGATCGCCGAACTCGCCGCGCCGATCCGGCTGGACGGCCTGCTGCTGGTGCTGGAGGCCAGCGCCGGCGTCTGCGTCTACCCGCATCACGCGGGGGACGCAGAATCGTTGCTGCGCCGGGCCGACGTCGCGATGGGCCACGCCCAGCGCGGGCGGACCGGGGTCGAACAGTACGACGCCTCGCAGGACGCCGACACCCCGTACCGGATCGGCCTCCTCGGCGACCTGCGCCGGGGGCTGGAGACCGGCGAGGTGCAGCTGCACTACCAGCCCAAGGTGGCCTTCGACGGCCGGGTGGTCGGCCTGGAGGCGCTGCTGCGCTGGGAGCGGCCCGGGCGCGGCCGGGTCAGCCCGGACGAGTTCGTCGGGCTGGCCGAGTCCAGCGGGCTGATGCCCCGGCTCACCGACTACGTGCTGGAGGCGGCGATCGGCCAGCTCGCCGCCTGGCGCGGGCAGGGCCTGCAGGTCCAGGTGGCGGTGAACGTCTCGCCGCGGGACGTGCTCAACCCCGGCTTCGCCCAGCGGGTGGCCGGTCACCTCGCCCGGCACCAGGTGCCCGCTCACGCGCTCCAGCTGGAGATCACCGAGCGGCTGCTGCTGGACGACTCGCGGCGGGCCGCCGACACCCTGGCCGAGCTGCGCCGGCACGGCGTCGGGATGTCGCTGGACGACTTCGGCACCGGCCACTCCTCGCTGGTGCGGCTGCGCAGCCTGCCGGTCGGCGAGCTGAAGATCGACCGCTCGTTCGTCTCCCGGATGGTCGCCGACGACCACGACGCCGCGGTGGTCCGCTGCTCGGTCGAGCTGGCGCACTCGCTCGGACTGACGGTGGTCGCCGAGGGGGTGGAGGACGACGAGACCTGGGAGCGGCTGCACGGGCTCGGGGTGGACGCCGTGCAGGGCTGGCTGGTCTCCGCCGCGCTCCCCGCCGACCAGGCCACCGCCTGGCTCCGGGTGCACCGTACCGGGCCGCCCTGCGCCGAGCGGCTGACCACGCTGGAGCGCTGGACCGGGCAGGCCGAACTGTCCCTGCCCGAGCCCCGGCTGCCGTACCCCGGGGTGCCCCGGCCGACCATCCCGAGCCAGGCCGGACAGCCGCTGGTGCCGCCGCTCGCGCAGCCCACCGAGACCGGGCTGCAGGCCCCGACCACTCCCCAGTAGCGGCACCGGCGGAGGTCACGGCGGCGATAACGGTTCCGGGCCGCCGGGCCGCGCCCCCTAGGATGGTCTGCACAGACCGAGAGGACGGAGACCAGCGCGCGGCCCAGCCGCCGGTCCCCGTCCCGGGCCGGCCACCCGTAGGTGCCCGGCCTCACCAGAACTCACCTTGAGGATCGCTGCATGCCTGGCATCACGCGCGAGGAGGTCGCCCACCTCGCCCGGCTGTCGCGTCTGGAGTTGCAGGCGGAGGAGCTGGACCACTTCGCCGAGCAGCTGGACGTGATCATCGGCGCGGTCGCCCGCGTTTCCGAGGTCGCCGGACAGGACGTCCCGCCGACCTCCCACCCGCTGCCGCTGACCAACGTCATGCGCGCGGACGAGGTGCGGCCGTCGCTCACCCCGGACCAGGCGCTGGCCGGCGCCCCGGCCGCCGAGGAGCAGCGCTTCCGGGTCCCGCAGATCCTCGGGGAGGACTGAACCACCATGACCGACCTGATCAAGTACACGGCCGCCGAGACCGCCGCCGCGATCTCCACCGGCCAGGTCAGCGCCGTCGAGGTGGCCCAGGCCCACCTGGACCGGATCGAGGCCGTCGACAAGAAGGTCAACGCCTTCCTGCACGTGGACACCGAGGGCGCGCTGGCCGCCGCCCGCGCGGTGGACGAGAAGCGCTCCCGGGGCGAGGAGCTCGGCCCGCTGGCCGGCGTCCCGCTCGCGCTGAAGGACGTCTTCACCACCAAGGGCGTGCCGACCACCTGCGGTTCCAAGATCCTCGAAGGCTGGCTCCCGCCGTACGACGCCACCCTGACGACCCGCCTGAAGGACGCGGGCGTGGTGATCCTCGGCAAGACCAACATGGACGAGTTCGCCATGGGGTCCTCCACCGAGAACAGCGCCTTCGGCCCGACCGGCAACCCGTGGGACCTCAGCCGGATCCCCGGCGGCTCCGGCGGTGGCTCGGCGGCCGCGCTGGCCGCGTTCGAGGCCCCGCTGGCGATCGGCACCGACACCGGCGGCTCGATCCGCCAGCCCGGCGCGGTCACCGGCACGGTCGGCGTCAAGCCCACCTACGGCTCGGTCTCCCGCTACGGCCTGGTCGCCTTCTCCTCCTCGCTGGACCAGGGCGGCCCGTGCGCCCGTACGGTGCTGGACGCCGCGCTGCTGCACGAGGCGATCGCCGGCCACGACCCGCTGGACTCCACCTCGATCGACGCGCCGGTCCCGGCCCTGGTCGAGGCGGCCAAGCTGCGTGACGTGCGCGGCATGCGGATCGGCGTGGTGAAGGAGTTCGCCGGCGAGGGCTACCAGGCCGGCGTGATGCAGCGCTTCGACGAGAGCGTGGAGCTGCTGCGCGAGCTGGGCGCCGAGGTCGTCGAGGTCTCCTGCCCGTCGTTCACCCTGGCGCTGCCGGCCTACTACCTGATCGCGCCCAGCGAGGCCTCCTCCAACCTGGCCCGCTTCGACGCGATGCGCTACGGCCTGCGGGTCGGCGACGACGGCAGCCGCTCGGCCGAGGACGTCACCGCGCTGACCCGGGAGGCCGGCTTCGGCCCCGAGGTCAAGCGCCGGATCATCCTGGGCACCTACGCGCTCTCCTCGGGCTACTACGACGCGTACTACGGCTCGGCGCAGAAGGTCCGGACACTGATCTCGCGCGCCTTCGACGAGGCCTTCGCGACCTGCGACGTGCTGATCTCGCCGACCACCCCGACCACCGCCTTCCCGATCGGCGAGCGCGCCGACGACCCGATGGCGATGTACCTGGCGGACCTCTGCACGATCCCCTCGAACCTCGCGGGCAACGCGGCCATGTCGCTGCCCTGCGGTCTGGCCCCGGAGGACAATCTCCCGGTCGGCCTGCAGATCATCGCACCCGCGATGGCGGACGACCGCCTGTACCGCGTGGGCGGCGCCGTCGAGGCCGCACTCAACGACAAGTGGGGGCACCCCCTGCTGGAGGAGGCACCGGCACTGTGAGCAAGATCGAGAAGGCCAAGGGCTTCAAGCACACGAAGCCCGGTCTCTGGCTGTCCATCGGTACCAGCGCCTTCGGCGCCCTGGGCATCGCCAAGGACGTCCGCAAGGCGCGCAGCGAGCAGGACAAGCTGCTCCTGGCCAATGCCGTGATCGGCGCGCTGGCCCTGGTCACCAGCACCGCGCTGCTGCTGCGCGAGCTCAAGCAGCTCGGCAGCGACGACGTGCTGGCGGGCTGACCGCCCGTCGGGTCCGGCCGTAGCCCCGGCGGCGCGGCCGGACCCACCCCCCGAACTTCTCTGAGCTACGAAGGGACGCTGTGAGCGTCATGAACCTGGTCTCGTTCGAGGACGCCCTCGCGTCGTACGACCCGGTGATGGGCCTGGAGGTCCACGTCGAGCTGGGCACCAAGACGAAGATGTTCTGCGGCTGTTCGACCGAGCTGGGGGCCGAGCCGAACAGCCAGGTTTGCCCGACCTGCCTGGGCCTGCCCGGCTCGCTGCCGGTGGTCAACGCGGTCGGCGTGGAGTCGGCGGTCAAGATCGGCCTGGCGCTGAACTGCGAGATCGCCGAGTGGTGCCGCTTCGCGCGGAAGAACTACTTCTACCCGGACATGCCGAAGAACTTCCAGACCTCGCAGTACGACGAGCCGATCGCCTTCAACGGCTACCTCGACGTGCAGCTGGAGGACGGCGAGGTCTTCCGGGTCGAGATCGAGCGCGCCCACATGGAGGAGGACACCGGCAAGTCCACCCACGTCGGCGGTGCGACCGGCCGGATCCACGGCGCCTCGCACTCGCTGCTGGACTACAACCGGGCCGGCATCCCGCTGATCGAGATCGTCACCAAGCCGATCCAGGGCGCCGGCGTGCGGGCCCCCGAGGTCGCCAAGGCGTACGTCGCCGAGTTGCGCGAGCTGATCAAGGCGCTGGGTGTCTCCGAGGCCCGGATGGACAAGGGCCAGATGCGCTGCGACGTCAACCTCTCGCTGCGCCCGAACGGCACCGAGACCTTCGGCACCCGCTCGGAGACCAAGAACGTCAACTCGCTGCGCTCGGTCGAGCGGGCCGCCCGGTTCGAGATCCAGCGGCACGCCACGGTGCTGACCGACGGCGGCACGATCATCCAGGAGACCCGGCACTTCCACGAGGACGACGGCACCACCACCTCCGGCCGGATCAAGGACAACGCCGAGGACTACCGGTACTTCCCGGAGCCCGACCTGGTCCCGATCGCCCCGGCCCGGGAGTGGGTCGAGGAGCTGCGGGCCGCGCTGCCCGAGCTGCCCCGGGTCCGCCGGGCCCGGCTGCAGACCGAGTGGGGGCTCTCCGACAAGGAGATGCAGTCGGTGCTCAACGCCGGCGCGGTCGAGCCGATCCTGGGGACCATCGCCGCCGGCGCCCCGGCCGACCAGGCCCGCAAGTGGTGGCTGGGCGAGCTGGCCCGGCGCGCCAACGAGACCGGCACCGAGCTGTCCGAGCAGCCGATCACCCCGGTCCAGGTGGCCCGGGTCTGCGCGCTGGTCGCCGAGGGCAAGCTCAACGACAAGCTGGCCCGCCAGGTGATCGAGGGCGTGCTGGCCGGCGAGGGCGAGCCGGACGAGGTGGTGGCCGCCCGCGGCCTGGCCGTCGTCTCGGACGACTCCGCGCTCGGTGCCGCCGTCGACCAGGCGATCGCGGAGAACGCCGCGGTGGCCGACAAGATCCGCGACGGCAAGATCGCCGCGGTCGGCGCGCTGGTCGGCGCGGTCATGAAGGCCACCCGCGGCCAGGCCGACGCGGCCCGGGTGAAGGACCTGATCCTGGAGCGCCTCGGCCAGTAGTCACTGACCTCCAACGGCCCGGGGGGGGGGCCCGGGGGGGGGGGGGAGGGGGGGGTGGGGGGGGGAGGAGGGAGGGGGGGGAGGGGGGGGGTCCGTACAGTAGCACCACACACTCTACTCTCACGCTTCGTTCT
>NZ_JBVHLF010000059.1:0-16136 GCF_055559155.1 Kitasatospora sp. NPDC024654 | reverse complement strand
GACGCCTCGCCCCGAACCCCCCCCCACCTCAACCCGCTCCCCCACAATCCCCCGTCCCCCCCCTCCCCCCCGCCCCCCCCCGGGCCGTTGGGCATGCCGCCAAGGCCCGCGGGCGGCGCGTGGCCCGGCGCATCGACGCACACGCCCCGGCGCGCATGCTTCGTCATGTGCGCTACGGCCAACCGGGCCGATCTGGTGGAAGCGGGTGCATATCCCTACTCTCGGACCATTACTCTAAGTTGAGTGTGCGTGTCGTTGAGTGACCGAAGTGGTGCAGTGTCCCGGCTGGGAACACGGGTGCGGGGTCCCGCTGTGGCCAAGCCTCGGGCCGGAGGGGGAGGTGCCGGGTGAACCCCGCCGAAGCCGTGCCGTCTACCGTTGCGCGTCCGTCCGCCGTCCGCCTCTCCGCGCGCCCCGGCTCCGCTCCGGTGGGGTGGCCGCCCCGGCCGGGTCCGCCGGGGCGGGGTGGAGCGCCCGCCGGTAACCGCCTGCCCGGTCTGTTGCTCGCCCTGGGCTGCCTGGTCTACGCGCTGGGCGCCGCGGTGGGCTGGGGATCGCCCGGACTCGCGGCGTTCATGGGGGACTTCGGGCTGGCCGGCGCGGCGCTCGCGGCCGCGCTCTCCTGCCTGGCGCACGGCTGCACGGTGCCCGGCCCGGCCCGGCCGGCCTGGCTGCTGTTCGGCCTCTCCTCGCTGGTGGTGGCGTTCGGCAACGGCACCTGGGGCTGGTACGAGGTGGTGCTCGGCCGGACCCAGCAACCGGCCGACTCCCCGGCCGCCTTCGCCTTCCTGCTGTTCGCCCCGCTGGCCGTCACCGGCCTGCTGGTGCTGGCCCAGCGGCCGCGTGGCGCGGCCGGCTGGTTCTGCCTGCTGCTGGACGCCTGGCTGGTGGCGGGCTCGCTCTTCACGCTGAGCTGGAGCCTGGCGCTGGGCCGGACCGCGCACGGCGAGACCGGTGGTGACCCGCTCCGGCTGGCCTTCCAACTCGCCTACCCGGTGCTGGACATCCTGATGGTCTCGCTGGTGGTCGGGCTGCGGTTCCGCAGCCGGGAGGGCAACCGGGCCGCGGTGCACACCGCGATGCTGGGCCTGGCGGTCACCGTGATCTGCGACGCGCTGTTCACCTCGCCCGCGCTGCGCAAGGGCTACCACTCCGGCGGCTTCCTGGACGCCGGCTGGTTCGCCGGCAGCCTGCTGCTCGCGTTCGCGCCCTGGTCGGCGCAGTGGCGGCGGCGCCAGCCCAGCCGCGAACACCCCTCGGCCGGTGGGGCACCGCGTCGCCGGGTCGCCTCGACCTTCAGCGCGCTCACCCCGTACGCCGCCGCCTCGGTCTGCACCGCGGGCATCCTCTACAACGCCCTCGGAGGTCACCCGATGGACCGGGTGGTGATCGTGGTCGCCTGTACCGTCGGCCTCGCACTGATCGTCCGTCAGGGCATCATGCTGCTGGACAACCTCTCGCTGGCCCAGGAACTGGCCCAGAAGGAGGCGCACTTCCGCTCGTTGGTGCAGGGCTCCAGCGACGTCATCATGATCACGGGCGCCAACGGCGTGCTCTCGTACGTCAGTCCGGCCGCGCTCGGGGTCTACAGCCGCGACCCGGAGGAGCTGGTGGGCGGCCGGCTGCTGGACCTGGTGCACCCGGAGGACGCCGACCGGGTGGTCGGCGAGGTGCGCCGGTTCCTGGCCCGGAGCCGGCGCCTGGCACGGCAGTTGACCCACGCGCCGGCCCGCAGCGAGCCCAGCGCCCGGGTGGAGTGCCGGATCCGGGCCGGCGGCGGCGAGTGGGTGCACGTGGAGTCCACCGTCAACCGGTACCGCGACGGGCTGATCCTGAACAGCCGGGACGTCACCGAACGGGTCCGACTGCAGGCCCAGTTGCAGCACAACGCGTTCCACGACCCGCTCACCGACCTGCCCAACCGGGCGCTCTTCGCCGAGCGGCTGCGGACCGCGCTGGGCAACCGCGGCGGCGACGGCCCGCGCGAGCACAGCTACGAGGCGGTCGGCTCGCTCGCGGTGCTCTTCCTCGACCTGGACGGCTTCAAGGCGGTCAACGACAGCGCCGGCCACCAGGTCGGCGACGAGCTGCTGGTGCAGGCGGCCCGCCGGTTGCAGGGCGCGGTCCGTTCCGGCGACACGGTGGCCCGCTTCGGCGGCGACGAGTTCGCCGTGCTGGTCTGTGGCCCGCCCGGCCGCTCGCAGGTGCAGGAGCTGGCCGAGCGGCTGCGCCGGGCGCTCTCCGAGCCCTACTGGATCGGCGGCTCCGAACTCGGGGTGGCCGCCAGCATCGGGATCGCCTTCGGGCCCGCTGAACCGGACCCGCTGGGCCGCCGGGTGCCGGTCGAGCCCGGCCAGCTGGCCGACGAGCTGATGCGCAACGCGGACCTCGCGATGTACCAGGCCAAGTCCCAGGGCAAGGGCCAGGTGGTGCTCTACAGCCCGGCGATGCGGGCCGACGTGCAGCGCCGCCGGGAACTGGAGGACCGGTTGCGGCTGGCCGTCCGGGAGGGCAGCTTCGCGCTGCTCCACCAGCCCGTGGTGGACCTGCGCAGCGGCGCGGTCACCGGGGTCGAGGCGCTGGCCCGCTGGCGCTCGGCGCAGGGCCTGCTGCTCACCCCCGCCGAGTTCCTGGGCAGCGCCGACCACGGTGACGCCGCCGCCCGGTTCTCCCGCTGGCTGCTCCAGCAGGCGGTCGCGGAGGCCGCGGTGCGCCGGGACGGCGGCCGGTTCCGGTCCACCGCCGTGCCGGTCTGGGTCCGGCTGACCGCCGAGCGGCTCTGCTCGCCGGGGGTGTACGAGACGATCGCCGGCTCACTGCGGGACACCGGCCTGCCACCCGGCCAGCTGGTGATCGAGCTGGCCCGGACCGGCCCGGACAGCATGGCGGACGAGCTGGGCCGGCGGCTGGCCGCGCTGCGCCGGCTCGGCGTGGGCACCGCGGTGGCCGGCTTCGGCGCCGGCGGCGGCTCGCTGGGCGCGCTGGCCCGGCTGCCGTTCGACGCGCTCAAGCTGGACCGCTCGCTGGTCCAGGAGGTGGCCGAATCGCCGCGCAGCCGGGCGCTGGCCGGCCACGCGCTGCGGCTCGGGCGGGATCTCGGGCTGGTCACCGGCGCGGAAGGGGTGGACCAGCCGCGCCAGGTGACGGTGCTCCAGGAGCTGGGCTGCCGGCACGGGCAGGGCCTGGCCTTCGCGCAGCCGCTGGACGAGTACCGGCTGCACCGGGCGCTGGCCCGCCGGCTCTACCCGCTGCCCCGGCCGGTCGGCGCGATGTCCGCCCGGCGGGCCTACCTGGCTGCCGCAGACGCCCGTTCGGGTGGTCGTCCGCAACCCGGCCCGGGCCGGCTGGCGCACCACCACGGGCCGCTGGACCTGCCGGAACGGCGGCCGGTGGCGGGCCCGGGAGGCGGTTCCAGCACGGGTCCGCATGGCGAGACGGTGATCCCACCCGCTTGACACTGGCCGTCGCTCAGGAGGAAGGTCGGTGCCATGCGCACCCGAATTCTCGTACTTGGCGGGCGCGTCGGCTGAGCGGGCTGTCACGCCCGACTCGTTGCAGACCGACGCGCCACCCCTCGCATGCCCTGGGCACGAGGGGTTTTTTGTTGCACTCATTCCGTTGGACCACCGCTGTACCGCCCATCCGAATCGGCCGAAAATGGGAAGAAGCGGACAGGCATCCGGCGACCGGCCCGCCCGGCAGCACCCTCGGGCCCGGGCCGGCACAATCCGAGAAGAGACAGGCAGATGACTGAGCACACGGCATCCCCCCGCCGCGGGGACACCCCGGCCGCCCCGTCCCAAGGCACTCACGCTGTGGTCGAGACGATGACCGGAGCGCAGTCGCTCATCCGCTCTCTCGAGGCCGTGGGCGCGGACACCATCTTCGGGATCCCGGGCGGCGCGATCCTGCCCGCCTACGACCCGCTGATGGACTCGGTGAAGGTCCGGCACATCCTGGTCCGGCACGAGCAGGGGGCCGGCCACGCCGCCACCGGCTACGCGCAGGCCACCGGACGGGTCGGGGTCTGCATGGCCACCTCGGGGCCGGGCGCCACCAACCTGGTCACCCCGATCGCCGACGCCTACATGGACTCGGTGCCGATGGTGGCGATCACCGGCCAGGTCGCCTCCAAGGCGATCGGCACCGACGCCTTCCAGGAGGCGGACATCTGCGGCATCACGATGCCGATCACCAAGCACAACTTCCTGGTCACCGACCCGGCCGAGATCCCCCGGGTGATCGCCGAGGCCTTCCACATCGCCGCCACCGGCCGTCCTGGTCCGGTCCTGGTGGACATCGCCAAGGACGCGCTGCAGGCCACCACCACCTTCCGCTGGCCGGTGGAGACCTCGCTGCCCGGCTACCGGCCGGTGACCAAGCCGCACGCCAAGCAGATCCGGGAGGCGGCCAAGCTGCTGGTCGCCTCGAAGCGTCCGGTGCTGTACGTGGGCGGCGGGGTGCTCAAGGCGGGTGCCACCGCCGAGCTGCGGATCCTGGCCGAGCTGACCGGCGCGCCGGTGGTCACCACGCTGATGGCACTGGGCGCCTTCCCGGACAGCCACCCGCAGCACCTGGGGATGCCCGGCATGCACGGCAGCGTCCCCGCGGTCACCGCGCTGCAGAAGGCCGACCTGCTGTTCACCCTGGGGGCCCGGTTCGACGACCGGGTCACCGGCAAGCTGGACAGCTTCGCGCCGTACGCCAAGGTGGTCCACGCGGACATCGACCCGGCCGAGATCGGCAAGAACCGTCCGGCCGACGTGCCGATCGTGGGCGACGCGCGCGAGGTGCTGGCCGACCTGATCGTCGCGGTCCAGGCCGAGCACGAGGCCGGCCGCAAGGGCGACTACGCGGACTGGTGGGTGAAGCTCAACGCCTGGAAGAAGACCTACCCACTGGGTTACGAGCCGGCCCCGGCCGGCGAGTTGTCGCCGCAGCAGGTCATCGAGCGGATCGGCCGGTTGGTCGGCCCGGAGGCGATCTACGCCGCCGGCGTGGGCCAGCACCAGATGTGGGCCTCGCAGTTCATCAGCTACGAGAAGCCGGCCAGCTGGCTCAACTCGGGTGGCGCGGGCACCATGGGCTACGCCGTGCCGGCCGCGATGGGCGCCAAGGCGGGCCGGCCGGACACCGTGGTCTGGGCGATCGACGGCGACGGCTGCTTCCAGATGACCAACCAGGAGCTGGTCACCTGCGCGCTGAACAACATCCCGATCAAGGTCGCCGTGATCAACAACGGCTCGCTGGGGATGGTCCGGCAGTGGCAGACCCTCTTCTACAACCAGCGTTACTCGCACACCGTGCTGCACGCCGGCCCCGAGCACGACGGAGTCGCACCGCCGCCGCAGGGCACCCGGATCCCCGACTTCGTCCTGCTCGCCGAGGCGATGGGCTGCGTCGGCCTGCGCTGCGAGCGGCCGGAGGACCTGGACGCGGTGATCAAGCAGGCGATGGAGATCAACGACCGCCCGGTGGTGATCGACTTCATCGTCCACCAGGACGCCATGGTCTGGCCGATGGTCGCGGCCGGCACCAGCAACGACGAGATCCTCTTCGCCCGCGACGTCCGTCCCGACTTCGGCGACGACACCGACTGAGTGCCCCGACCGTCCCGATAGAGAGAAACCACATGTCCAAGCACACGCTCTCCGTCCTGGTCGAGAACAAGCCCGGCGTGCTCGCCCGCATCGCCGCGCTGTTCTCCCGTCGGGGCTTCAACATCGACTCCCTCGCCGTCGGCCCGACCGAGCACCCGGACGTCTCCCGGATGACCATCGTGGTCAACGTCGAGGACCTGCCGTTGGAGCAGGTCACCAAGCAGCTCAACAAGCTGGTCAATGTGATAAAGATCGTCGAGCTCGACCAGTCCGCTGCGATCCAGCGGGAACTGGTCCTGGTCAAGGTCCGGGCCGACAACGAGACCCGGTCCCAGATCGTCGAGATCGTGCAGCTCTTCCGCGCCAAGACCGTGGACGTGTCGCCGGACGCCGTCACCGTCGAGGCCACCGGCAGCTCGGACAAGCTCGAGGCGATGCTCCGGATGCTGGAGCCGTACGGCATCAAGGAGCTCGTGCAGTCGGGCCTGGTGGCGATCGGGCGCGGTGCCCGGTCGATCACCGACCGCTCGCTGCGCGCGCTCGACCGCAGCGCCTGATCGCGTCTCACCACCTGAGCGGATCTCACCAACCCCCCACCCCTCGCGCGTACGGTGGCCTGAGCACCTACGCGACATCACGCAAGGAGAAGTTCCACCGTGGCCGAGCTGTTCTACGAAGACGACGCCGACCTGTCCATCATCCAGGGCCGCAAGGTCGCGGTGATCGGCTACGGCAGCCAGGGCCACGCCCACGCGCTGTCGCTGCGCGACTCCGGGGCGGACGTCCGGGTCGGCCTGAAGCCGGAGTCGAAGTCCCGGGCCGCCGCCGAGGAGGCCGGCCTGCGAGTGGTCACCCCGGCCGAGGCCGCCGCCGAGGCCGACGTGATCATGATCCTGGTGCCGGACCCGATCCAGGCCGACGTCTACGAGGCGGACATCAAGCCGCACCTGAAGGCGGGCGACGCGCTCTTCTTCGGCCACGGCCTGAACATCCGCTACGGCTTCATCAAGCCCCCGGCGGACGTGGACGTCTGCATGGTCGCCCCGAAGGGCCCGGGCCACCTGGTCCGCCGCCAGTACGAGGAGGGCCGCGGCGTCCCGTGCATCGTGGCCGTCGAGCAGGACGCCAGCGGCAAGGCGTTCGCGCTGGCGCTGTCGTACGCCAAGGGCATCGGCGGCACCAAGGCCGGCGTCATCAAGACCACCTTCACCGAGGAGACCGAGACCGACCTCTTCGGCGAGCAGGCCGTGCTGTGCGGCGGCACCGCCGCCCTGGTCAAGGCCGGGTTCGAGACCCTGGTCGAGGCCGGCTACCAGCCGGAGATCGCCTACTTCGAGTGCCTGCACGAGCTGAAGCTGATCGTCGACCTGATGTACGAGGGCGGCCTGGAGAAGATGCGCTGGTCGGTCTCCGAGACCGCCGAGTGGGGTGACTACGTCACCGGCCCGCGGATCATCACCGACGCCACCAAGGCCGAGATGAAGAAGGTCCTGGCGGAGATCCAGGACGGCACCTTCGCCAACACCTGGATCGCCGAGTACAAGGCCGGTCTGCCGAAGTACAACGAGTACAAGACCGCCGACTCCCAGCACCTGCTGGAGACCACCGGCAAGGAGCTGCGCAAGCTGATGAGCTGGGTCAAGGACGCCTGATCCGGCCGTGCGGTCGACCGGGGGCAGGTCCGGAACGGGACCTGCCCCCGGCGGCGTGCCGCCGCGGGTGTACACCCCGGCGGATCCCGTGCGGGTGATTTCGCCGCACGGGCACAGGAAATCACCCCGTCCGTCGATAGACTTCCTAGCGCGCGTCAAGGCCCACAGCGTCGTGCGTCTACCTACGCGGCATGCCACCAACACCCCCAGCGCCAGCCGGAGTTCCGTGCCGGCCATGCCACCCACGTGCCGAGCGGTGGGGGAGTATCCGGACAGTAAGGACAAACTGTCGTGAGCACTGTGACCTCCCGAAGCGCCGTCGTGCTGATCGCCGAAGAGCTGTCGCCCGCCACCGTTGACGCCCTGGGCCCGGACTTCGAGATCCGGCACTGCGACGGAGCGGACCGCAACGAGCTGCTGACCGCCATCGCGGACGTGGACGCCATCCTGATCCGTTCCGCCACCAAGGTCGACGCGGAGGCGCTGGCCGCCGCCAAACGGCTCAAGGTGGTGGCCCGGGCCGGTGTCGGCCTGGACAACGTCGACGTCGCCGCCGCCACCAAGGCCGGCGTGATGGTCGTCAACGCGCCGACCTCCAACATCGTCACCGCCGCCGAGCTCGCCTGCGGGCTGCTGATCTCGGTGGCGCGCAACATCGCGCCCGCCAACTCCGCGCTCAAGGCCGGGGAGTGGAAGCGCAACAAGTACACCGGTGTCGAACTCGCCGAGAAGACCCTCGGCGTGGTCGGCCTCGGCCGGATCGGCGTGCTGGTCGCCCAGCGGATGTCGGCCTTCGGGATGAAGATCGTCGCCTACGACCCCTACATCCAGGCCGCCCGGGCGGCCCAGATGGGCGTCAAGCTGGTCTCGCTGGACGAGCTGCTGGAGTGCTCCGACTTCATCACCGTGCACCTGCCGAAGACCCCGGAGACCATCGGCCTGATCGGCGACGACGCGCTGCACAAGGTCAAGCCGACCGTGCGGATCGTCAACGCGGCCCGCGGCGGCATCGTGGACGAGGCCGCGCTGGCCGCCGCGCTGCGCGAGGGCCGGGTGGCCGGCGCCGGGCTCGACGTCTACGCCAAGGAGCCGTGCACCGACTCGCCGCTCTTCACCTTCGACAACGTGGTGGCCACCCCGCACCTGGGCGCCTCCACCGACGAGGCGCAGGAGAAGGCCGGCATCGCGGTCGCCAAGTCGGTCCGCCTCGCGCTGGCCGGCGAGCTGGTGCCGGACGCGGTCAACGTCCAGGGCGGCGTGATCGCCGAGGACGTCCGGCCGGGTCTGCCGCTGGCCGAGAAGCTGGGCCGGATCTTCACCGCGCTGGCCGGCGAGGTGGCCGTCCGGCTCGACGTCGAGGTCCGCGGCGAGATCACCCAGTACGACGTCAAGGTGCTCGAACTCTCGGCACTGAAGGGCGTGTTCGAGGACGTGGTGGCGGAGACCGTGTCCTACGTCAACGCCCCCCTGTTCGCCCAGGAGCGCGGCGTCGAGGTCCGGCTGACCACCAGCAGCGAGAGCCCCGAGCACCGCAACGTGATCACGGTGCGCGGCACCCTGGCCGACGGCACCGAGGTGGCCATCTCCGGCACGCTCGCCGGCCCGAAGCAGCAGCAGAAGATCGTCGGCGTGGACACCTTCGACGTGGACGTCGCGCTCACCGACCACATGGCCTTCTTCAAGTACGAGGACCGGCCCGGTGTGGTCGGCACCCTCGGCCGGATTCTCGGCGACGCGGGCATCAACATCGCCGGCATGCAGGTCGCCCGGGTCGGGGCCTCCCAGGACGCGCTCGCCTCGCTCACCGTGGACAGCGAGATCCCGCAGGAGGTGCTGGCCGAGATCGCCAGCGAGATCGGCGCCAAGTTCGCCCGCTCGGTGGACCTCGGCTGACGGTCCTCCCGCACGGCGCAGCGGAGCCCGCCCCCTGCCGGGGGCGGGCTCCGCTCGTTCCGGGTGACCCACCGTCTCAGATAGTAGGAAATCCAACTACTCGTGCAGACAGCTCGCGGGGCGCGGGCGTACGGTGAAAGAGCCGCACGGTCAGCCGCCCTCCCGGCCCCACCAGTCGCCCGGAGCGCCCGGCCCGTGCGTGCCGTACGCATCGTGGCGGGTGACCCCCGCCTGGCGTACCCCCTCCTCTCACTCGCTCCCCCGTGAACCGAAGGAGTCCGGTATGCCCTCCACCGCTGCCCTGCTCACCCGCCACGCCCCCGAGACCGGGCGCCCCGCCGTGCCGCCGCGCCGGCGGCGCCGCCGGACCGAGTCGCACCCGACGGCCGCCGCGGCGGCGCTGCAGCGCTCGCTCGACCGCCGGGACAACGGTGGTGAGACCGGCCACTGCTGACGTCCGCTCAGTCGTCACCCCGTTCAGCCTGACTCGACGTCACCCCATGGGGTGACGCGGTCGGCCGGGCGGGTGATGACGGTGGCCGGCGCCGGCGCGATGATCGTAATTTGAGGCCTCCGGAAGGGTGATCGACGTCCGCAGGGCGCGGGCGACGCGAGGCCGCACGGCGCTCGCGTGCGGATCAGGCCGCCCCTCCGGGGGAGGCTGCTGTGCGCAACCGACCGTCCCGCCCCCGGGCCCCGCGGATCGGGCTCACCCTGGCGCTGCTGGCCGGACCCGCCGCGCTCGTCGCACTACCACCGCCCGGGCCCCCGCCGGCGGGGTCGGTGGCGGCGGGGGCGGTGGCGGCCGGGCGGCTGGTGGCGCAGACCGTGCCGCGGCCGGCCGCCCGGCAGACCGTGTTGCTCGAACTGGACACCGAACCCGTCGCCCCGGTCTGGCGGCGGGCCGCCGAGCGGGTCCGGCGGGAGCTGCGCTCGGCGCCGGCGGTGCGGCGGGCCGCCGCCACCGCGGGCCGCGACCAGCACGGCCGGGCGGACGCGGCGCTGGACCGGCTGGAGCGCGAGCTCGGCCCGGACGTCCGGGTGCTCTACCGGACCCGGACCCTGGTCACCGGCCTCGCCGTGAACGCCCCCGTCGCCCGGCTGGCCGCGTTGCGCGCCCGCCCCGGCGTCCGGGCCGTGCACCCGATCGCGCCCAAGCAGCGCGCCAACGCCCACTCCGTGCCGCTCACCGGCGCGCCCGCGGTCTGGGCCGGCCTGCCCGGCGGCACCGGCGAGGGCGTGACCATCGGGATCATCGACAGCGGCATCGACTACACCCACGCCGACTTCGGCGGCCCGGGCACCGAGGCGGCCTACCACTCGGTCGACCCCGGCCGGCCCGCCCCGCCCGCGCTCTTCCCGAACGCCAAGGTGGTCGGCGGGCAGGACCTGGTCGGCGACGACTACGACCCGGACCCGGGCGCGCCGGGCTTCCAGCCCGTCCCGCACCCCGGCCCCAACCCGCTGGACTGCGCCCGGAACGGCCACGGCACGCACGTCGCCGGCACCGCCGCGGGCTACGGCGTCACCGCGGACGGACGGACGTACCACGGCCCCTACCGCCCCGGCCTGGACCCGGCCGGCTTCCGGGTCGGCCCCGGTGCCGCGCCCGGCGCCAAGCTCTACGCGATCAAGGTGTTCGGCTGCCAGGGCTCCACCGAGCAACTGGCGCACGCCCTCGACCTGGCCGCCGACCCCGGCCAGAACGGCGACCTCGCCGACCGCCTCGACGTGGTCAACCTCTCGCTCGGCAGCCGTTTCGGCGACCCCGACGACGCCGACGCGCTCGCCGCCGACAGGCTCGCCGAGGCCGGCACGGTGGTGGTCGCCTCGGCCGGCAACGACGGCGACGTCTACGGGGTCGGGGGCAGCCCCGGGGTCGCCGCCCGGGTGGTCGCGGTGGCCGCCTCGGTCGACGGCCACGGGGACGCGGACGGCGTGCGGGTGCTCTCCCCGCCCGCGCTGGCCGGGCTGGTGCCGGTCCACCGGAGCGCCGACTACCAGGATTGGAGCAGCCGGGAGGTGGCCGGCCCGCTGGCCGCGCCGGCCGACCAGGAGGACGGCTGCGCGCCGTTCTCCCGGGCCGACGCCGCCCGGCTGCGCGGCCGGATCGCGCTGCTCGCCTGGCAGACCCGGGACGCCGAGCGGGCCTGCGGCTCCGCCGCCCGAGCCGACCACGCCGCGGACGCGGGCGCGCTGGGCGCGCTGCTGCTCGCCGACGGAGACCAGCTCGGCGAGATCTCCGGCGACGACCGGATCCCCGAGGCGATCCTCGCCCCGGCCGACGGCGACCGGCTGCGGCAGGCCGCCGCGACCGGGGAGGTGCGGGTCGGGCTGGCCGGCGCCGGCGGCCCTCCGCACGGCGCGGTCGCCCAGGACCAGCCCGAGCGGGTGGACACCCTGACCGACTTCAGCTCGCGCGGGATCGGGGTGCCCGGGCTGGTCAAGCCCGACCTGGCCGCACCCGGGGAGACCATCTGGTCGGCGCTGGCCGGCAGCGGCAGCCAGGGCACCCGGGACGACGGGACGTCCATGGCGGCCCCGCACGTCAGCGGGATCGCCGCGCTGGTCCGGGCCGCCCACCCCGACTGGACCGTGGAGCAGATCAAGGCCGCGCTGATGAACACCGCCGGGGACACCTGGGCGGGCCCGGACCACTCCGGGCCGGTCTACGGGCCCGAGCGGGCCGGTGCCGGGCGGGTCCGGGCGGACCACGCGGTGACCACCCCGGCCGTCGCCTACGCGGTGGGGGAGCGGGCCGGGGCGGTCGGCGTCTCCTTCGGGCCGCTGCCGATCACCGGGCCGCTCTGGCTCAGCCGGGAGGTCGAGGTGCACAACCTCTCGGCCGCGCCGGTCGAGTACACCAGCGGCTACCGGGCGGCGACCGAGCTGCCGGGTGCGCGGATCGTGCTGTCACCCGGCCGGCTGACCGTGCCGGCCGGTGGGAGCGCCCGGCTGACCGTCACGCTGGCGGTACCCGGGCCGCTCGACCGGGTGCCCGACCCGACCCTCACGCTCACCCAGGGCGGCCGGGCCCGGGCCTACCGCGGGGAGCTCTCCGGGCGGGTGGTGCTCAGCCCGGTCGGCCCGGCCGGGTCGGAACTGCGGGTCCCGCTGCTGGCCGCGCCGCGCGCCGCCTCCGAGCTGACGGCCACCGCCGGCGCGGCGCCACCGCGGCCCGGCGGGCCCGGGAGCGGCC
The DNA here is from genome assembly GCF_055559155.1 of Kitasatospora sp. NPDC024654. NCBI lineage: Bacteria > Bacillati > Actinomycetota > Actinomycetes > Kitasatosporales > Streptomycetaceae > Kitasatospora > Kitasatospora sp. NPDC024654. Next base: position 3,792 of record NZ_JBVHLF010000059.1, on the reverse strand, counting down.
CGGCGGACACCCTGCTCACCGTGTCCGGCCGGGGCGCGGCCACCGCGGCCGGCGGACCGACCGGGCTGATCAGCGGCTTCGAGCTGGGCGGCGAGGGGGTGCGCTGGCCGGACTGCCCGGCGGCCGGGTCCGGCGAGCGCTGCGCGGAGCGGCCCGGTGAACGGTCGGCCGACCTGCGGGCGGTCGGCGCGGCCTCCGACCTGCCGGCGGTCGGCGAGGCCGCCGCCGGAGCGGGCGGCGGGCCGCTGGACCCCGGCACCCTCTACCTGGCCGCCGTGAGCTGGGCGCCGGCCGCCGCACCGGTGGGCCTCACGGCCGTCCGGGCCTCGCTGGACACCGACGGGGACGGGGCGGCCGACGCGGTGGTGATGGCCGACCGGCTGCCCGGCAGCGACGTGCTGGTGGCCCGCACGGTGGATGCCCGGACCGGTCGTCAGCTCGACGTCCAGCCGCTCGACGCGCGCTGGGGCGAGACCGACACCGACCTGCTGGACAGCGACACCGTGGTGCTGCCGGTCCGGCTCTCCGCGCTGCCCCGGCTGCGGTCGGACGCCAGCCGGATCCGCTACGCCGTCTGGACCGGACACCCCGGCGGCTCGCCCGACCCCGCGGACGCGCTCTCCTCGATCGGCTTCGCCGGCTCCCGGCCCAGCCTGGAGATCGACGTCCGGCGCCCCGCGGTCGACCTCCGCGCCGGCCTCGCCGGGCCGGCCGCGATCGTCGCTCCCGAACGCCCCGGCACCACCCTGATCGTCCACCGCACCAACCCCGCCCCGGCCCGCCTGCTGCTGGTCCACCACCTCAACTCGGACGGCCGGCGGGCCCAACTCCTGACCGTGCAGTGACCCCGGCGCGCCCCTGCGGTGCGCCCCCGCGTCTGCTCGTTCGGGTGATCGGACCGGGAAGCCCGTGGGTAGCCTGAAGTCGGCCGCGAGAGTCCCGGTATGGAAGTAACCATGGGCGTCGCACCGCACCCCGAATGGCCGACGCCTCCGACCGGAGGCTGGACGGCCGAGGATCTCGACCGGCTCCCGAACCTGCCTCCGCACACGGAGCTGATCGACGGGAGCCTGGTCTTCGCGAGTCCGCAGATGATCTTCCACGGCTGGGCCATGAACCCTCTGCGGAATGGTCTGGCATCGGCGGTGCCGCCCGGTTGGGAGGCGTGGCAGGCCACTGCTACGAGCTCGACCCGGCCACCAGGGCGTACGGCGTCCCGGCCATCCACCACGACGTGCTCAGGCGCGGCCACCCCTTCCCGTTGGAGATCGGCCTCACCTTCCGCTGACCCACCCTCAGCGTCCGTATGGTGGACGGTAGGTGTCAGGGGCTGGGACGCGGAGTAGGGTCTGGCCCATGGCACGCAACCTTCGTCTCGCAGTGATTCCCGGTGACGGCATCGGCCAGGAGGTCGTGGCCGAGGGGCTCAAGGTGCTCACCGCGGTGCTCCCGGCCGACGTGAAGGTGGAGACCGCCGAGTACGACCTCGGCGCCCGCCGCTACCACCGGACCGGCGAGACGCTGCCGGACGGCGTGCTGGCGGAACTGAAGACCAAGGACGCCATCCTGCTCGGCGCGATCGGCGATCCGTCGGTGCCGTCCGGGGTGCTGGAGCGGGGGCTGCTGCTCAAGCTGCGGTTCGCCTTCGACCACCACATCAACCTGCGCCCGGGCAAGCTGTTCCCCGGGGTGCGGTCGCCGCTGGCGGGCTCGCCCGAGATCGACTTCGTGGTGGTCCGCGAGGGAACCGAGGGCCCGTACGTGGGCAACGGCGGCTCGCTGCGCACCGGCACCGAGCACGAGGTGGCCACCGAGGTCAGCCTCAACACCGCCTACGGGATCGAGCGGGTGGTCCGCGACGCCTACCGCCGGGCCGCCGCCCGTCCGCGCAAGAAGCTCACCCTGGTCCACAAGAACAACGTGCTGGTGCACGCCGGCCACCTGTGGAGCCGGATCTTCCAGCAGGTCGGCCAGGAGTTCCCCGAGGTCAGCACCGACTACCTGCACGTGGACGCGGCGACGATCTTCTTCGTCACGCAGCCCGAGCGGTTCGACGTGATCGTCACCGACAACCTGTTCGGCGACATCCTGACCGACCTGGCCGCCGCCGTCACCGGTGGCATCGGCCTGGCGGCGAGCGGCAACATCAACCCGACCGGTGACTTCCCGTCGATGTTCGAGCCGGTGCACGGCTCGGCGCCGGACATCGCAGGTCAGGGCAAGGCCGACCCGACCGCCACCGTGCTGTCGGTCGCCATGCTCCTGGAGCACCTGGGCTTCACGGCCGAGGCGGCCAAGGTGGAGGCGGCGGTCGCCGCCGACCTGGCCGAGCGCACCGGCCCCCGCAGCACCTCGCAGGTCGGCGACGCGCTCGCGGCCCGAGTAGCCGGCTGACGGGCCGGCTGAGCGCGCGCGGTAGTCCGATGCGGTAATCCGATGCGCTAATCCCACAGCTGTTCGGCACGGCCCCTGAGATGCGACCATCAACAGTGGGCCGTGCCGTCGTGCGTTCTCGTACCCGTGGCGGACACCGGTCGCGGCCCAGACCAACCCCACGGTGAAGGACTGAACTATGACCACGCCCACCCAGGCGCCCATCACGTTCGAGCTCAAGCCCTGCGCGCATCCGCTGCCCGCGGCGGAGCGCGAGGCCCGGCTGGCCAGCCCCGGCTTCGGCCGGATCTTCACCGACCACATGGTCACCATCCGCTGGACCGAGGGTCGTGGCTGGCACGACGCCCAGCTGACGCCCTACGCGCCGCTGGAGATGGACCCGGCGAACATGACGCTGCACTACGCGCAGTCGATCTTCGAGGGGCTCAAGGCCTACCGCCAGGCGGACGGTTCGATCGCGACCTTCCGCCCGGAGGCGAACGCCGCCCGGTTCCAGGCCTCTGCCCGCCGGCTGGCCATGCCCGAGCTGCCCACCGAGACCTTCGTCCGGGCCGTGGAGCTGCTGGTCCAGCAGGACCGCGAGTGGGTGCCGAGCGCGCCCGAGCAGAGCCTCTACCTGCGCCCGTTCATGTTCGCCACCGAGGTGGGCCTGGGCGTCCGGCCGGCCAACGAGTACCTCTTCGTGGTCATCGCCTCGCCGGCCGGCGCCTACTTCCCCGGTGGCGTGAAGCCGGTCTCGGTCTGGCTCTCCGAGGAGTACGTCCGGGCCGCGCCCGGCGGCACCGGCGCCGCCAAGTGCGCCGGCAACTACGCGGCCTCGCTGGTCGCCCAGGCCCAGGCCGCCCAGCAGGGCTGCGACCAGGTGGTCTGGCTCGACGCCGCCGAGCACCGGTGGATCGAGGAGATGGGCGGGATGAACCTGTACTTCGTCTTCGGCGAGGGCAAGGACGCCCGGATCGTCACTCCGGCGCTCTCCGGTGCGCTGCTGCCCGGGATCACCCGTGACTCGCTGCTCACCCTGGCCGCCGACCTCGGCTACGCCACCGAGGAGCGGAAGATCTCCACCGACGAGTGGAAGCAGGGCTGCGCCGACGGCACCCTCACCGAGGTCTTCGCCTGCGGCACCGCCGCCGTGATCACCCCGGTGGGCTCGGTCAAGTCCGCCCGCGCCGACTGGACCGTCGGCAGCGGCGAGCCCGGCCCGGTCACCATGGAGCTGCGCAGGTCGCTGCTGGCCCTACAGGGCGGTCAGACGCCCGACACCCACGGCTGGCTGCACCCGATCGCCTGAGCCCGGGTGGGCGGTGGGGGGGGGGGGGGGGGGGGGGGGGGGGGGGGGGGGGGGGGGGGGGGGGGGGGGGGGGGGGGGGGGGGGGGGGGGGGGGGGGGGGGGGGGGG
>NZ_JBVHLF010000058.1:40121-49827 GCF_055559155.1 Kitasatospora sp. NPDC024654 | reverse complement strand
GATCAAGTGGGCCTACGACTACATGAACTCCCGCTACGGCAGCCCCAACGCCGCCTGGGCCTACTGGCAGACCCACCACAACTACTGATCCCCGCGGATCAGCGCCCGAAGGGGCCCGGAGAGCGCCGCGCGCCCCGGGCCCCTTCGGCCGTCCCGGGCCGGTCAGTCGAGGTCGACGGCGATCACCGCGCGCTGCAGCGTGCCGAGCGGCATCGCCGTGGTGTTCTGGTCCACGTCGTCGGTCATCACGATGTTCATGTGCCGCGCCAGCGGCGGTGCGCTCCACGAGCCGGTGAGCCGTTGCAGCAGCTGCGGGTTGAGCTGGTCCTCCTCCCAGAGGAGGTAGTTGTTCGCGATGTCCGGCGGGATCACCCCCAGTGCCGCCTCCAGCTGCGCGAACACCGCGGCGGGGATGGTCACGGAAGGGTCGATGATGCCCTGCAGGACGAAGAACTTCCCGGCGTCCGACCCCGGGTCGGCGGCGAGCGCGGCCTGGTCGAGCGAGAGCGTGGTGTCGAACAGCGGCTGCGGGCTGGACCCGGTGAGGATCTCCTCGACGTACTGTTCCCAGCTGGGGCTCGCGTCCGAGTAGCTGCCCCGATCCGAGGAGACCGAGGGCGGCCAGGCCCAGGGCTGCTGGACCGTGCCGGCGCTGTCGATCAGGACGACGTGCTTGCCGGCCGCGAGGTAGTCGTCGTAGGTCGACTGCGGCGACAGCTGCGGCTGGGTGGCGATGGAGCCGGTGCCGATCAGCCCGGCGAGGTCGGTGGCCGCCTCGGCGTCGTCGGCGCTCGCCTCGGCCGAGGGTGCGGCCGTCGAGAGCTGGATGACCACGATCTCCCTCGGGTGGGCGTCGATCCACCGGGCGATCGCGTCGGCCTCGCCCGTCTGGCCGTCGGCGTCGAAGAACAGGGCGCCCGTCGGACCACCATGGTAGGTGTACCAGGCGCCGTCCTGCTTGCACAGCCGCAGGTCGAGGTAGCGCGAGCCGGCGTTCAGCTGGTCCACGATCGAGCCGCTCTGCGAGCGCGACATGCTCGCCGCCACGGCCGGGGCGATCGCGGAGACGCCGTAGTTCTGCCCGGACGTGCACAGCCCCGAGCCGTTGTGGATGCTCCAGCTGCCGGCGTCATGACTGCCGGGCATGGCGATGTTGTTCAGTGGCCGGTCGCCGATGGCCGGTTGTAGCTGGGACATCCAGTCGGCCAGGTCGAGGCCGGCCGTCGTGACCCCCGCGGGCGTGGTCGTCGCCACCGCCGGGGTACCGGTGGCCCAGATCAGCCCGGCCGCCAGCAGCCCGGCGGTCGCCCCCGCCCACGCGCGGGTGCCGCTGCTTCTCGCCTTCAATGCCGTTCCTTCCGTCGGGGTGGTCGCAGTGCCTCCGGGCATCCGCTGACGTGCCGCCGCTGGCAGAGCGAACTCGCCTGTAGGTGAAGGAACTTGAGCCAAGGCGGCGGCACGGACTGACACGTTCTTAGCCGTCTGGCGGTAACACGTCAATCCTTTGCGTGGGGCCGCGTCGGGGAGGTGGGACGATGGACTCGAGGTGTCCGCTCGGCCGGGAGCGGGAGGAGAGTCGCATGACCGTTCCAGGCCTCCGAGTGGCGGTGGTCGGTTCCGGGCCGGCCGGCCTCTACACGGCCGAGGCGGTGATCAAGCAGGCCACGGCGGACGGCATCGACGTCACGGTGGACGTGCTCGACCGCCTGCCCACCCCCTACGGTCTGGTGCGCTACGGCGTCGCCCCCGACCACCCGTCGATCCGGTCGATCGCCGACTACCTGAAGCGGGTGCTCGAACACCCGCGGGTCCGTTTCCTCGGTGGCCTGTGCTTCGGCCGGGACGTTACCCGCGACACGCTTCTCACCTGCTACGACGCGGTGGTGTACGCGACCGGCGCGGCGCGCGACCGGCGGCTGCGGGTACCCGGCGAGGAGCTTCCGGGGAGCGCCGCGGCCGCCGACTTCGTCCGCTGGTACTGCGGACACCCGGACTCCGACCCCGCGATGTTCCACCTGGACGCCACGGCGGTGGCGGTGATCGGAGCCGGCAACGTCGCGCTCGACGTGGCCCGGGTCCTGGCCAAGCCCGCGACCGAGTTCGGTGCCACCGACATGCCGGAGCCGGTGCTCGCCGCGTTCGCCGCCAGCAGGGTCGAGCAGATCCACATCATCGGCCGCCGCGGGCCCGCGCAAGCCAGGTTCACCACCAAGGAGCTGCGTGAACTCGGTGAGTTGCCGGGGGCCGACATCACCGTCGACGTGGCGGAGGCCGACCTCGACGGGTTCGACGCGGAGCCGGACCGTCGGGTGCGCGGCAACCTGGCGGTGATCAGCGACTGGGCCGGCCGGCCCAGGGCTGCCCACGGCGGCTGGCGGTGCGGTTCTGGCAGCGGCCGGTGGAGATCCTCGGCACCGACCGGGTGACGGCCCTGCGGGTCGAGCGGACCAGGCCGGACGGCTCGGGGCAGGTCACCGGCACCGGTGAGTACGCGGAGTTCCCGGTGCAGCTGGTCCTGCGGTCGGTCGGCTACGAGTCCGTGCCGCTGCCCGGAGTGCCCTTCGACGAGCGGCGTGCCATCGTGCCCAACGCCGAGGGGCGGGTACTGGGCACCGACGGCACCCCGCGGCCGGGCGAGTACGTCGCCGGCTGGCTCAAGCGCGGGGCCACCGGCGTGATCGGCACCAACAAGTCCGACGCAGCGCAGACGGTCCGCGCACTCCTCGCCGACCGGGGAGCCGGCGTGCACCGCGCGGACCCCGCGGCACCCCCACTACCGGACCTGCTGGCCGGCCGCGGGGTGCGGCCGGTGAGCTACCAGGACTGGCTCGGCATCGACGAACGGGAGCACGAGAACGCCGCCGCCCTCGGCCGGGGCGAGCGCGTGAAACTGTCCGGCTGGGACGAGCTGAACCGGGCCAGCGGCCGTCAAGGGGCGAGGACGGCCAGGTCGAGCCGGTGAAGCCGGGCCGGGTCGGCGATCACCTCGTACTCGGTGATCCGCTCGCCCCCGATCGTGAAGGTGAGCGCGAGGACCAGTCGGCCGTGCGCGGCCACCACGGCTCCCACCGTCCCGTCCACCAGCGCCGGCGCCGCGAACCGCGCCCGCCGACCAAAGACCAGGACCCCCTCCGCCACGGCCCGCACACCGCGGACCACACTCGGCGCACCGACCGGTAGCGCCGCGCGGTCGGCCCGGCGCACCACGTCGGGCGCCAGCACCGCGAGGACCGCGTTCAGGTCACCGTTGCGCGAGGCGGTGAGGAAGGCCTCGACCACCTGCCGCCGCCGGGTGAGTTCGCCGCCGGGAACGCTCGCGCCGCCCCGCACCTTCCGCCGTGCGCGGCTGGCGAGCTTCTTGGCGGTGTCCGGCGAGCGTTCCACGATCTCGGCGATCTGGTCGAACGGCACGGTGAACATGTCGTGCAGCACGAAGGCGATCCGCTCGGCCGGGGCCAGCGTGTCCAGCACCACGAGCAGGGCGAGACCGACCGAGTCGGCCAACAGCGCCTCCTCCTCGGGACCGTCCTCGGCGTCCCGGACCTGGTCGGGTATCCGCTGGCCGACCAGCTCCTCCCGGCGCGAGGTGCGGGAGCGCAGCATGTCGAGGCAGATCCGGGAGACCACCGTCCGCAGCCAGCCGGCCAGGTTCTCGACCCCGCTGACGTCGGTGCGGCTGAGCCGCAGCCAGGCCTCCTGGACGGCGTCGTCCGCGTCGCTGAGCGAGCCGAGCAGCCGGTAGGCGACCGATCGCAGCTGGCTCCGCTCGGTCTCGAAGCGTTCCGCCAGCCGGTCCTGCGCGTCCATCGGTCACCTTTCACCGTCGAGTTCCGTCGACTCTATGACGCACCAGGCCGGCCCAGGGTGACCGCGGGCCGACGACGAGGAGACACCCATCATGAGCACGACCCTTCGCACCGCCCTCGACCAGCCCCTGCTGGGGCCGGTGGACCTCGGAGACCTTCAGCTGCCCAACCGGGTGGTGATGGCCCCGACCACCCGGGCCCGCGCGGCCAACCCCGGGCTGGTGCCGACGGAGCTGCACGTCGCCTACTACGCCCAGCGCGCCGGTGCCGGGCTGATCGTGGCCGAGGCGACCTGGGTCAGCGAGCAGGCGATCGGCTTCGTCGACGTCCCCGGCATCTACCGCGAGGAGCAGGTTGCCGGGTGGCGGAAGGTCACCGATGCGGTGCACGCCCGCGGCGGCCGGATCGTGCTGCAGCTCTGGCACACCGGCGCCGCCTCGCACCCCGACCACCTCGGTGGACGCCGACCCGCCGGCCCGTCGGCGGTCAATCCGCACCTGAAGTCCTTCACCCGCGACGGATTCCAGGAGACCGTCACCCCGACGGAGATGAGCACGGCCGAGATCGCGGCCACGGTCGCCGACTATCGCGCCGCCGCGGCGAACGCCCGGCGCGCGGGGTTCGACGGGGTCGAGATCGCCGCCCACGGCTCGTACCTGATCGCGCAGTTCCTCCACCCGCGGCTCAACCTCCGCACGGACGGCTACGGCGGCGACCAGGCCGGCCGCCGGCGCCTGCTGCTGGAGATCGTCGACGCGGTCGCCGAGCCGTGGGACGGCCGGCGGGTCGGGGTGCGGCTGGGGCCGTACCTGGCCCTGGGGGACCGGTTCCCGGTCGACGAGGAGACGCTGGCCGACCACGACGCACTCGTGGCGGAGCTCAACGACCACCCCGTGGCCTACCTGCACCTGCGCGGAGCGGACCGCACCGGGCCGGACGGCGCCCCCGGCTTCGCGGAGATCGCCCGCTACCGGCGGCTGTTCCAGGGCCCGCTGATCGCCAACAACGGCTTCGACCGCGAGTCCGCGAACGCCGCCATCGAGGCCGGCATCGCCGACGCCGTCTCCTTCGCCACCCACTTCATCGCCAACCCCGACCTGGTCACCCGCTTCGCCCTGGGCCGCGAGCTGGCCGCCGGCGACCCGAGCACCTACTACGGGGGAGGGGTCGCCGGGTACCTCGACTACCCCGCGAGCACCGACTCGTCGCGTCCCTCGGCCGTCACGGCCGCGTCCACCTCGTCCGGGGGCAGCGCCAGGCCCACCGCGAAGTAGTAGATCACCAGGCCGAAGGCGATCACGATCAGCAGGTCCCACCAGTTGGGCAGCGCCCCGGTTCCGCCGTAGCGGCCGAAGCGGCTGATCAGCACCAGGCCGGCCAGCCAGGGCCACACCCAGCCGGCGGACCGCCAGCGCAGCGGCCGTCGCCCGCCCCGCGGTAGCCCGAGCCGGGTGAGCGCGAGCACGGCCAGGCCGAGCAGCACGGTGGTGCCGAGCTTCCAGTCCGCCTCGTACCCGGACCAGTAGAAGATCAGGTTCGCCGAGACGAAGGCCGCCGGCGCCAGTACCTGCCAACCGGGCAGCCGGTACGGGCGCGGGCGGCCACCGTCCTGCCGGCGCAGGGCGTGCAGCGCCACCGGGGCGAACGCGTACATGATCGCCGCCGCCGAGGTGATCAGGCTGACCAGCGCCTGCCAGCTGGGAAACGGCAGGAAGGCGATCTCGCCGACCGCGAAGGCGAGCAGGATGGAGACCACCGGTGCGCCGCGCCGGCTGATCCAGGCGACCGGCCCGGGCAGCACCCGCTCGTGCGCCATCGCGTAGGAGAGCCGGGAGGCGCCGGCCAGGTAGACCAGGCCGGTGCTGGCGGGGGAGATCACCGCGTCGACGTAGAGGACGGTCGCCAGCCAACCGGCCCCCAGCACGGTGGCCAGGGTGGCGTACGGGCCGAAGTCCCCCCTGCCGACCGGCGCCGCCCAGCCGTGCGCGAGGGACGCGGGGTCCAGCGCCGCGATGAACGCGACCTCCAGCAGCAGGTAGATCGCGGTGCCGGTCGCCATGGCGGCGATCACCGCGCGGGAGACGTCCCGCTGGGGGTTCCGCGCCTCCCCGGCGAGCTGGATCGCCTGTTCGAAGCCCAGGTAGGCGAAGACCACGCCGGCGGGCAGCGCCGCGAAGACGCCGTGCGCGCCGTGCGGGGCGAAGCCGCCGCCCGCGGTGAAGTTGGAGCCGTGAAAGGCCAGCGACAGCAGCGTTCCGACGGTCAGCAGTGGCACGGCCGTCTTGACCACCACGGTGACCGAGTTGGCCGCCGACAGGAACCCCACCCCGACCACGTTGATGGCCGCGAAGAGCAGCATGAAGCCGGTCGCGATCAGCAGGCCCGCGCCGGTGAGGGTGCCGTCCGGGCGGAGCAGCACGACCTGGTCGTGGATCCAGCCGATCCGGTCCAGGTAGGAAAGGGTGGCCTCGACCTCGATCGGCGAGATCGCGACCGAGCGGATCCAGGACATCCAGCCGGCGGTGAAGCCGGCCAGCGGGCCGAAGGCGAAGAACGGGAACCGGGCGGTGCCCCCGGCGATCGGGTAGGCGGCACCCAGCTCCGCGTGGACCAGCGCCAGCAGGCCGAGCATCACCGCGCCCAGCACCCAGGAGAGCAGCGAGGCGGGACCGGCGATGACGGCGGCGGTCAGCGCGCCCAGCAGCCAGCCGGAACCGATGATCGAGCCGAGCGAGATGGACATCAGGCCCCAGAAGCCCACCGCCCGATGCAGCCGGCCGCCCTGGGCGCTCCCGCTCGCGGTCGGGTCGGTCCTGGTCATGCGCGTGCCCGAGCCGGCTTCATGGCTAGTCCAGTGACTTCGAGAGCCCGGCGGCGGAGCGGCAGTAGCCGGCCAGCTCCGGGTTGGTGATCTTGGCGCAGAGCCGGCCGGCCGCGCCCGCGTCGGTGTAGTTGACCGTGTAGTAGCTGACCATGCCCTCGGCGCAGGCCTTGCGCTGCCAGGCCTCGCCGGCGCTGGCGCACTGCTGGGCCACCCAGTCCTCGCGGTCCAGGTTGTACTTCATGGTCCGCGAGCCGACGCCGCGGCTGCAGTCGGTGGCCCCGCCGTCCTGCTTGGCGCTCAGGCACCAGGTGAGCGCCTGGGCGTAGACCTCCGGGTGGTCGGGGTAGTCGTGCGAGCTCAGGAAGAAGGTAGGCGCGTAGAAGTAGCAGGCGGACTGGAAGAGCGCCGGCTGCTCCGGGCACGGGTACTGCGGCTGGGCGGCGAGCCTGTCCGCGGGCAGCTGCGCCTTGGCGTTCTCGTCCTCCTCGTCCGGGCCGAAGAGTTGCATGAACAGGCCCTCGGAGCACTCGATCCGGCGGGTCTCGGTGGTGAACTTGTTGCAGAGGTCGCGGGCGGCCGGCACGTTCTGCTTGGTCACGAACATCGTCCCGTGGCCGACGCCGTGCACGCACGGGCCGGCCATCTTCGGCTGGCAGAGTGTGAGCAGGTCCTTGCCGGGATCGGTGGAGGCGGCCAGCATCTCCTCGACCGCGCCGTGCAGGTAGCCCTCCGCGCAGGTGTCGTGCGGGAAGGACAGCACCTTGGCGAAGTCGTGGTTGTAGCGCTTGACCGCCGCGTGGCCCAGCTCGTGCGCGATCGGGTGGCAGAAGCGCACGGTGTAGGGCTTGGCCTTGGTGATCCGGTCCAGGTCGGCCAGTGCCACTCCGGGGTCGGTGGCGTCCATCTCGGCCATCAGCTTGTTGCGCAGGGTGCTGCGGGTCCACACCGCCGGGTCGCCGGTCGGCGTCGCGGCGCGCGGGCCGGCGGCGGCCCGGACGGGGGCCGGGCCGCCGCCGGGCGTCCAGTCGGTGACGGCCACCGAGCCGAGTCCGAGCACGCCCAACAACGCGGCGGCGACGACGGCGAAGAGGCGCGGGTGCATGGCGGCTCGGTTCCCCCGTTCAGCGGGCGGCGGCGGACCGTCCCATCCTGATCCGCCGCCGGAGCGACCCGCCCGCCGGGCTGAGCCGTCCGGGCGCCCGGCGGCTGTGGCACGATGCGGGGGACACGCCGATCATTCACCCGTTGGGAGTACCCATGGACGCCGCTGAGCTGGCCTTCCGCACCGCCACCGCGCAGGACACGGCGGCCCTGGTCGAACTCGTCGAGTCGGCCTACCGCGGCGAGGCGAGCAAGGCCGGCTGGACCACCGAGGCCGACCTGCTGGACGGCCAGCGCACCGACCACGAGGCGGTCGCCGAGCTGCTGGCCGCGCCGGAGAGCCGGGTGCTGCTGGCCGAACGGGCCGGCCGGCTGCTGGCCTGCTGCCAGCTGGACCGGCGCGGCACGAGCGCCTACTTCGGGATGTTCTCGGTCCGGCCCGACCAGCAGGGCGGCGGCGTGGGCCGCGCGGTGCTGGCCGAGGCCGAGCGCTACGCCCGGGCGCAGTGGCAGGCAACCGAGCTGACCATGACCGTGATCGTCCAGCGCGCCGAGCTGATCGCCTGGTACGAGCGGCGCGGTTTCCGTCGGACCGGGGAGCTCTCGCCGTTCCCGTACGGCGACGAGCGCTTCGGCGTCCCCAAGCGGCCTGACCTGGCCTTCGAGAAGCTGGTCAAGGCGCTCTGAGGCCGGCTCGGGCCGGCCTTCGTCAGCCGACCGGCAGCGGCTCGGCGACCGGGGTGAACGGGCGACCCTCCAGGGTCCAGTGCGGGTCCGGGACGATCTCCAGCGCCGCGTAGACGTGCGCGGCCACGTCGGTGTGGTGCAGCGGCCCGACCTGCGCGCCCGCCGGCAGGCCCGGCCCGCAGGCGGCGATCCAGGCGGTGCGCTCCAGCACGCTGCGCCCGCCGTGCCCACCCTGGTCCAGGTGCCCGTGGTCGGTGACCACGATCACCGTCCACTCCTCCTCGGCGTACGTCGCGCGGCTGCGGACCGCCGCCAGTAGCCGGCCGAGCCGCTCGTCGGCGTTCCGGATCGACTGCCGGTACTCCTCGCCGCAGCCCAGGAAGTGCCCGGTCTCGTCCACCGCGCCCAGATACACGAAGGTGGCCTGCGGTTCGTCGTCGCCGGTCAGCACGGACACCGCCTCGGCGGTCACCCGCTCGTCGCAGACCTCCCAGGCCTCCGGAGTGTCCTCCAGCGGGGCTATGTAGGAGAGCCGGCCGGGCGCGGTGAACAGCGGTCCGCCCTGGCGGGCCAGGAAGAGCGGCTCCCAGCCGCCGACCGCGAAGGTGCGCCGGCGGTGGGTGGTGGCCAGTCGGGTGGTGAAGTCGGGGAAGACCTCCAGCCGGTTGCCGCCGAAGTGGTTGCCGTACACGCCGTGCTTGGCCACGCCGACGCCGGTGACGATGGTGGTCCAGCACGGGCCCGACATGGTCGGCGTGGCGTCGTCGACCTCGACCGGCGCGAGGAACCCGGCCGCGGCGACCTCGTCGAGGTGCGGGGTCGCCAGCTCCGGCAGCAGGTCGAGGCGGACGCCGTCGATGCCGATGACCAGGACGCGGCGCGGGCCGGCGGGCCAGAGAGACACAGGAAGACTCCGATCGGTCGGGGGGCAGGGGCCTGCCCGGCACCCTAACCGGCCGTCGAGCCGTCAGAAGCCGGGTCCCGGGTCGGTTCCCGGAACGCCCGGGGTGGCACGGGGCACTGTTCGCCCGGCGGCCACGAAGTGTTCGCCCACCGCTGCCCGGCCGTTTCCCGCTCGGGCGCGAGCCCGAGCGCGACGAAATTCGCTCGACACCCCGAGCCGACGGCGGCAGCATCGGCTGCCATGAGCGACGGGGAGACGGCGAGGCGCATCCGACTGGTCGAGTTGCCGGTGACGGCCCTGCGGGCGCGGGGGGGGGGGGGGGGGGGGGGGGGGGGGGGGGGGGGGGGGGGGGGGAGGGGGGGGGGGGGGGGGGAGGGGGGGGGA
>NZ_JBVHLF010000058.1:32635-40111 GCF_055559155.1 Kitasatospora sp. NPDC024654 | reverse complement strand
GGGTCCCCCCCCCACCCGCAATCTCCCCATTTTTTGTCGGAGTTCCCCCCCCCCCCCCCCCCAACCCCCCCCCCTCCCCCCCCCCCCCCCCCCCCCCCGAACCCCCCCCCCCCCCCCCCCCCCCCCCCCCCCCCCTCCCTCCAGCTGGACGAGCACTTCGTGACCGACGAGGCGCGCTGGCTCTGGCGGCTGCGGCTCGTCGAGATCGCCGCGGACCCGGCGTGCGCGCGCTGGGTCGCGCACGCCGCCGTCGTCGAGCCGGACGGGCCGGTGGTCGGCTACGCCGGTTTCCACGGTCCACCGGACGCGTCCGGGATGGTCGAGGTCGGCTACGCGGTCACGCCCGCCCACCGCCGCCGGGGCCACGCCCGCGCCATGCTGGTCGCCCTGCTCCGCCGGGCCGCCGCCGAGCCCGCGGTACGGACCGTCCGGGCCAGCGTCTCGCCGTGGAACGCGGCCTCGCTGGCCGTGGTGGCGGCCTTCGGTTTCGCCCGGGTCGGCGAGCAGTGGGACGAGGAGGACGGCCTGGAGTACGTCTTCGAGCTTCCGGCACCCGCGACCTGACGGCCGGGTGGTCCACGGCCGGCCGTCGTGCCCGCCGGCCGTCGTGCCCGCTGTCGGGGACCGCGGGGACGGGTCACCTCGACGGCGTTCGCGGGATCGTCCCGGGCGCCGCCGCGGGCACCTGCCGGAGGGTGCGGATCCGCCCGTCCGCCGCCTCGGAGAGGCCCGGGGCGAGCCGGGCCCGGGCCATCACCCGCCCGGGTGAACGTCGGCGGTGGCCCCGCGCCGGCGGGCCGTGGCAACACGCCGACGGGCGGGCGAGGGTGCCGAGTGGGATGCCTCCGGTCGGGTAAGTGTTGGACAGATCGAGGGGCCGGTCGGGTCCCGGAGCCGTGAGGGGTGAGGTCATGACCGACAACGCCGCGGAGTTCGCCGTCGACTCACTGGACCCGGAGGAGCCGGAGCCGGTGCCGGTCGAGGAGCCCCCGTCACGCGACGAGTTGCCGCTGGACGCGGCGGCCGACGAGGGGGACGCCGTCGAGCAGAGCCGCGAGGTGCCGGTGGACGAGGACGAGTACCGCTGAACCGCGGCTGAAACGGTCGCGCCGGCCGCCCGGGTCCGAGACGGACCCGGGCGGCCGGCGCGTCGAGCGGCGTTCCGGAACTCAGAGCCGCAGCGAGACCGGGTAGGTCCGCAGCCAGCTGTCCATCCACAGCAGGGTCTCGGTCGCGTTCCGGACGCCCTGCGGATCGCTGCCCGGCGCGACGGCCTCGGCGACCGCGGCCCGGTTCGCCAGCGCGAGCGAGGGCGACTTGGGGTCGGCGGCGAGGGCCGCCAGGTCCCGGTTGAGGGCCACCGGGTAGGTCGGGTCCGAGGTGCTCGGGTAGGGGCTCTTCACCCGCTCCACGATCTCCTTCGGCAGCACCTCCCGGGCCGCCGCGCGCAGCAGGCTCTTCTCCCGGCCGTCGAAGTTCTTCATCGACCACGGCGCGTTGAAGACGTACTGCACCAGCCGGTGGTCGCAGAACGGCACCCGGACCTCCAGCCCGCTGGCCATGCTCATCCGGTCCTTGCGGTCCAGCAGCAGGCAGACGAAGCGGGTCAGGTGCAGGTAGCAGATCTCCCGCATCCGGCGCTCGGCCGGGTCGGCGCCGGGCAGGTGCGGGACCTCGCCGAGCGCCGTGCGGTAGCTGTCGGCGATGTACCCGGGCAGGTCGAGCCGGGTCAGCAGGTCGGGGTCGAGGAGCCCTTCGCGCGGCAACCGGCTGGGCCCGGCGAGCAGGTCGGCGGCGGCCAGCCAGGGGAAGGTGTCGGCCGCGACCGCCTTCGGGTCGTGGAACCAGGGGTAGCCGCCGAACACCTCGTCCGCCGACTCGCCCGAGAGCGCCACCGTGGAGTGCTTGCGGATCTCGCGGAACAGCAGGTACAGCGAGACGTCCAGGTCACCGAAGACCGAGGGCAGGTCGCGCGCCCGCAGCACGGCCGCCCGGTGCTCGGGGTCGGTCAGCGCGGCGGTGTCCAGCACGATGTCCTGGTGGTCGGCGGCGACGTGATCGGCCAGCAGGTGGGCGAACGGGCTGTCCAGAGTGGCCCGTAACGCGTCCGGCCGGAAGTTCTCGCTCTGGCCGACGAAGTCGACCGAGAACGAGCGGACCGGCCCGGCACCGGCGGCGGCCAGGCCCTCGGCGGCCAGCGCGGTGACCGTGCTGGAGTCCAGGCCGCCGGAGAGCAACGTGCAGAGCGGCACGTCGGCGATCAGCTGCCGGCGCACGATGTCGCGCAGCAGCTCGCGCACCGTGGCGATGGTGGTGTCCAGGTCGTCGGTGTGCTCCCGGGCCTCCAACCGCCAGTAGCGGTGGACGGTCAGGCCCTGCCGGCGGATCCGCAGGTAGTGGCCGGGCCGGACCTCGTACATGCCCTGGTAGACCGCGTGACCCGGGGTCTTCACCAAGGTCAGCGTCTCGCGCAGGCCGTCCGTGCCGACCACCGGCTCGACCGAAGGGTGGGCCAGGATCGCCTTGGGTTCGGAGCCGAACAGCACCCCGTCCGGAGTGGGGAAGTAGTACAGCGGCTTGACGCCCATCCGGTCGCGGACCAGCAGCAGTTCCTCGCGGCGGGCGTCCCAGAGCGCGAAGGCGAACATGCCGTTGAGGCGCTCCACGAACCGCTCGCCCCACCGCAGGTAGGCGTGCAGTACCACCTCGGTGTCGCTGGCGGTGTGGAACCGGTGACCGTGGTTCTCCAGTTCGGCCCGCAGTTCCTGGTAGTTGTAGACCTCGCCGCTGTAGCTGAGCGAGGCGAGCAGTCGGCCGTCCTCCTCGACCGTCATCGGCTGGGCGCCGCCGTCGATGTCGATCACGGCGAGCCGCCGGTGGCCGAGCGCCGCGTGGGGCGTGAGGTGCACTCCACCCGCGTCGGGGCCGCGGCAGGCCATGGTCGCGGTCATCTCCTCCAGCGTCCGCCGTTGCTCGGTCAGGTCCCGTTCGAAGGCCACCCATCCGGTGATCCCGCACATCCGCACTGACTCCCTCGGTGATCCGCCCGTCTCCGGGTAGGCAGGAGCGGCTCCCACCGCGGTACGAATGTCGGGGCCGGGTGGTGCGCCGCTTCGTTCCGTGTGCAGATCGTGACGCTACGCCCGCGACGGGCCGGGCGCCAGGAGAGCGGGGCAACCGAATGGCGCCGGAAATCGGGTGACCGGCCACCGTTGACGGACCGGCCCCGGTGTGCCGGCGGCACACCGGGGCGCCGACCGCGTGCAGCGGGCGCGGGCCTGGCGGGTCCGGCGTAGCGTGGATGGGGGAGGGGGTGACTTCTGTCCTCGAACCGTTCGGTGGAGGCCGTCATGAGACTGCGGGACGAATTTCCCGTCGACCACAAGCTGGCCCAGGTCTACCGCTTCGGCGCCGGTCTCGGTGGTCTGTTGCTGCTGATCTGGGGTGCGTTCGGCCTGGCCGGGTCACCGGGCTTCCTGTCCACGCACGGCAGGAGCCTGGTGGGGCTGTCCAGCAACGGCACGCTCAGCGTGCTGTCCATCATCGTCGGCGGCGTCCTCGTGATCGGCGCCGCGATCGGCGGCAACGTCGCCTCGAACATCAACATGGTCGCCGGGCTGGTCTTCTTCATCGCCGGTTTCGTGGGTCTGTGCGCCCTCGGCAGCAGCTGGAACATCCTGGCCTTCCGGATGACCAACGTGATCTTCAGCTTCGTCTTCGGGCTGGTGATCGCCACCTTCGGCATGTACGGCAGGGTCAGCGGCCGGCTGCCGCACGACAACCCGTACTGGCAGAAGCGCCACACCCAGGTGGACGGCTCCGAGGAGATCCAGAACCGCTGGCACGTGCCCGGTTTCAAGACCGTGCTGAAGCCGAAGCCGTCCGGCCACTGAGCGGGTTCCGTCAGGTCGTCCGCATTCCGTAAGGACCGCGGGGCCGACGGTGGGTCCGAGCCCTCGTAGGGTGCCCGTGGAGCGGGAACGCCGCCCCACGGGCACCGGACGAAGGGCTCTGTCATGACCGAGAGCGCGCAGATCGGGGTGATCGGAGGCTCCGGCCTCTACGCCCTGCTCGACGACGTCACCGAGATCACCGTCGGCACCCCCTACGGGCCGCCGAGCGACTCGCTCTTCCTGGGCGAGATCGCCGGCCGGCGGGTGGCGTTCCTGCCCCGGCACGGGCGCGGCCACCGGATCCCGCCGCAGCGGATCAACTACCGGGCCAACCTGTGGGCGCTGCACGCGCTCGGGGTGCGCCAGGTGGTCGCGCCGTGCGCGGTGGGCGGTCTGCGGACGGAGTACGGGCCGGGCACGCTGCTGATTCCCGACCAGTTCGTCGACCGCACCTCGGGCCGGGCGCAGACCTTCTACGACGGGCTGCCGCTGCCGGACGGCACGGTCCCCGAGGTGGTGCACGTCTCCACCGCCGACCCGTACTGCGCGGACGGCCGGGCCGCCGTGCTCACCGCGGCCCGCAGCCAGGACTGGGAGCCGGTGGACGGCGGCACCCTGGTGGTGGTCGAGGGCCCGCGCTTCTCCACCCGGGCCGAGTCGCGCTGGTTCACCCGCAACGGCTGGTCGGTGGTCGGCATGACCGGCCACCCGGAGGCCGTGCTCGCCCGCGAGCTGGGGCTCTGCTACACCTCGCTGGCGCTGGTGACCGACCTGGACGCGGGCGTCGAGACCGGCCAGGGGGTCACCCACGCCGAGGTGCTGGAGGTGTTCGCGCGCAACGTGGAACGGCTGCGCGGGGTGCTCTTCAAGGCCTTGGAGAGCCTGCCGGCGGCTCGGGACTGTGCCTGCGCGCACGCCCTGGACGGCCTGGCCACCGGACTGCCGGGCGTCCCCGACGCCTGAGCCACCGGCCCGTCCGGCGCACCCGGTCCCAGCGCGAGCAGTGCCGTGACCACCGCGACCGGGGCGGGCGGCAACAGCCAGTCGCGCAGGGCTGAGGCGGTGCGCAGGACCCGCGGGTCAGACCGCCGACCGCGCCTGCAGGTGGACGGCCTCCTCCCACTGGCGATGAAGGGCTTCCATGCCCGGCAGAGCGGGATCGGTGACGAAGTGCGCGGACGAGCGTCCCCGGTAGGTGAGCAGGAGGACCGAGGCCGGTGCACCGGCGGGCAGTGTGGTGAGGCTGTCCACCGCGTGCACCGGGTCGCCCCGGAACTGCAGGGGGTGGCGCAGGACATGGCTGGAGCACAGGACACCGCCCGTGCGGGTGGTGCGCACGGACCGCATGGCGTTGTGGAGGAACCGCCGCGGCATCGCACGTTGCAGGCGGCGGATGGCTTCGCGGCCGGATGCGGTCTTGATCCGGGCGGTGGCGCGGATGGCTGCCCGCAGGCTCCCCTCGACGGACACTTCGCGTCCCGGCCCGGCCAGGCGGGCACCGAAGACGTAATTGCCGAGGGCATCGGCCTCGGCGGGACGGCGAAGGTTGACCGCGACCATCAACGGCAGACCGTCCTGGGCGATCCGGGGCGCGTGCTCCGACGCCCAGGCCGCGACGGCGCGGGTGAGCGAGGCGATGTAGGCATCGTTGGCGCTTCCCCCGTACGGACGCGAGGCCGAGCGCAGCAGCCCGGTCGGCACCGAGGCCCAGTGGAAGGCCCTCTTCCCCGAGCAGGGATGATCGGGCATCGGCCAGTCGGCGCGGGCGGAGAGGCGGGCCAGACCGACCGCCGCGGCGGCTACGTCCAGCGGCGCGGCCCTGCGGAAGTCCCCGAGAGCGCGGACGACGCCGGAGGAGTGCGCGGCGGGCACCGGCTGAGCGCTGAACAGAGCCTCCAGGGCGTACACCACACCACCCATGTCCTGCACGCCGTGGTTGACGCGGTACACGAGCGCGTACCGGTCCGGTTCGTGCCCGTGCAACAGCGTCATGTCCCACTGCGGGCCGTCGGGAGGGAACGGGTCATCGTCGAGGTCACGAACCGCGTCCTTCACCGATCCGCCGGAGGGCAGCCGCCGAACGCGCAGGCGATCCGTGACGACGGGTGCCGACTGCTCCCAGCGAACGGTGCTCCCCGAACCGACGATGGTCGCGGACAACGCGGGTACCGAGGCGAGGCGCTCCGTGACGTGCGTCCGCAGCTCCGCCAACCGCGGGGGAGTGCCCGTGAAATGGAGAACGGCTCCGATGCGGAACGTTGGACCACTGGCCATGGCCAGATCAATCGGAGACGGTCGACGATCCCAGACAGACATGTTCACCTCCCAGTCACGCCGATGCGTGGGCAAGGCCCTCAACGGCCGTGTCGTGCGATCCACCGAGGGTCGGGAATCCGTTCCCTCCGCTGGCGGCTCGGCGTGCCGCCGGCGGCGGCCGGGTGTCTCCCCGCCTGGTTGGACGCTGATCTCGAACGGCGGAGCGAGTCGCGGAGCAACGGCACGGTACGTCCCAGGACGGGCGCGGCCCCAGGACCGGGGGACCGGGCCGACCGCGGGCGAGGCCGTCCCCTCGGAAGCTGGCAGGGGTGGACAAGACCGATCGCTGCCGAGCGCCGGCGCCTCCCCAGCATGAGCCTCCCGCGCGCGTCGGCGGCAGGGCGTGCGGCCCCGCGCGCGGCAGCACGGAGCACCGCGGGACCTCGCCCCGGGGCGGCCGGAAGGCGGAGCGCGCCGCCCTTCGACCCGTCCGCTTCCGCCCCCGCGCGCATCACGTCGCCCGGGCCACCGCCGTGGCCGGTCCGTGGCCGACGGCCTGGCCGTTGACGGTGGCGCCGGGCAGCGGGTCGGCGAGCCCGGCGTCGGGCCTCGACACGTCAGGAGCCCTCTCGGATGCGCCTGGCCGCGTCCGGCCACGGCCGTGGTTCGGCAGCGTCGTCCGCGAACATCACCGCTTCCTCCCACCAGCCGGTGCCGGACAGCCACGCCTCCAACCAGGCGGCCAGCGACGGCGAATCCTCGAACCACGCGTCCGCCCAGTCCTCGGGCCCGGCGTTCGGTTCGAAGGAAGAGCAGCACGGGGGCCTCGGGGCGCAGGCAGTCGACGGCCGCGTACATCGCGCAGCCCCAGTCCAGGATCGGGAGCACCCCACGTGGCCAGTGTGCTGACGGACCGCCCCGCTCCTGCCCCGGGCCGTACTCGGCCCGGTAGGCGGACGTGGCCGTCCGACCCTCGCCGGCCAGGGGGAACAGGCAGTAGTCCGGGCCGAAGCCGCCGTTCGCCACCTCGGTGTAGAGGCGCCTGAGCAGGACGGGCAGTGTGAATCCCAGCCGCCGCTCGGCTCCGGCGACGTCATCGGGGCCGGCCGCGGGCGGGAGCGGCCGGGACCGGCTTCGGGCGTGCGCCGCGACTCGACGGAGCAACTCGTCGTGGTTGGTCATGCCGGGGAGCGTCGCAGCCGGCTCCGACAGAGAACGCGGACGGGGGGGGGGGGGGGGGGGGGGGGGGGGGGGGGGGGGGGGGGGGGGGGGGGAGGGGGGGGGGGGGGGGGGGGGGGGGGGGGGGGGGGGGGGTGGTTTGTGTTTG
>NZ_JBVHLF010000058.1:0-32625 GCF_055559155.1 Kitasatospora sp. NPDC024654 | reverse complement strand
CCTCTCCCCCCCCCCGCTTTTTTTCGCCCCTCATCGGGGGGGCCTCCCCCCCCCCCCCAAAAAAAAACGAGGGCAGGGCCCCCCCCCCCCCCCCCCCACCCCCCCCCCCCGCCCTCGGGCGGGACGAGCCGCAGGAGGCGGCCCGCTCGGTCAGGACGGTTACTTCGGGTCGCGGTTGAACTTCGAGGTCGACCAGACGTACCCGAGCACCGCGAGACCCAGACACCAGACGACCGCGAGCCACCCCTTGTCGCCGATCCCGCTGCCGAGCAGCAGCCCGCGCAGGGTTTCGATGGCGGGTGTGAACGGCTGGTACTCGGCGATCGGTTGGAACCAGCCGGGCATCGAGTGGACCGGGACGAAGGCGCTGGACAGGAGCGGCAGCAGGACCAGCGGCATCGCGGTGTTGCTGGCGGCCTCGGGGTTCGGGCTGACCAGGCCCATCCCGACCGCGATCCAGGTGAGCGCCGTGGCGAAGAGCACGAGCAGCCCCAACGCCGCCAGCCACTTCAGGACGTCGGCATCCCTGGACCGGAAGCCGATGGCCACGGCGACGGCGCCCACCAGGACCACGCTCGTGATCGACTGCAGCACGCTGCCGACGACGTGCCCGACGAGGACCGAAGGGCGGTGGACCGCCATCGTCCGGAAGCGGGCGATGATGCCCTCGGTCATGTCGTTGGAGACGGACACCGCGGTTCCGACCACGGTGCTGCCGATGGTCATCAGCAGCAGGCCCGGGACGACGTACGCCACGTACGCGGAGCGGTTCGGACCGCCGCCGCCGATGCCCGAGCTCATCGTGTCGCCGAAGACGTAGACGAAGAGCAACAGCAGCATGATCGGGGTGAGCAGCAGGTTCAGGGTGAGGGACGGGTAGCGCCGCGCGTGCAGGAGGTTGCGCCGCAGCATCGTGGACGAGTCGCGCACGGCGAGGGAGAGGGAGCTCATCGGACGGTCTCCTGGGACTGGTCGGGGACGCCGGTGCCGCCGGTCAGGGCGAAGAACACGTCGTCGAGGTCGGGGGTGTGCACGGTCAGCTCGTCCGCCTCGACGCCGGCCGAGTCCAGTCGGTCGAGGATCGAGCGCAGCTCGCGCTGGCTGCCGTCGCCGGGGAGTTGGAGGGTGAGGGACTCGTCGTCGCGGGTGACCCCGCGCAGGGCGAGGGCGGCGGACCGGTACGCGACCGGGTCGGCGAAGCGGAGGCGGACGTGCCCGCCGGGGATGAGGCGCTTGAGTTGCTCGGCGGTGCCCTCGGCGGCGATCCTGCCGTCGTTGAGCACCGCGATGCGGTCGGCGAGCTCGTCGGCCTCCTCCAGGTACTGCGTGGTGAGGAAGACGGTGACTCCGTCGGAGACGAGCTCGCGGATGATCTGCCACATGTTGTGGCGGCTGCGCGGGTCGAGGCCGGTGGTCGGCTCGTCGAGGAAGATGATCCGCGGGTTGCCGACCAGGGTCATCGCGATGTCGAGGCGGCGCTTCATGCCGCCGGAGTAGGTGGAGGCGGGCTTCTTCGCGGCCTCGACCAGGTCGAAGCGTGCCAGCAGCCCGGCGGCGGTGCGGCGGCCCTCGCGCCTGGAGAGGTGGTGCAGGTCCGCCATGAGGAGCATGTTCTCCTCGCCGGTGATCAGGTTGTCGACGGCGGAGAACTGCCCGGTGACGCCGATCGCCGCGCGTACCGCCTGCGGGTCGGCGGCCAGGTCGTGGCCGCCGACGCGGATCTCGCCGGAGCCGGGGTCGGCGGAGACGAGAGTGGAGAGGATCTTGACGACGGTGGTCTTGCCGGCGCCGTTCGGGCCGAGCAGGGCGAAGACGGTGCCTGCCGGGATGCGCAGGTCGATCCCGTCGAGGACGTGTTTGTCGCCGTAGGACTTGCGCAGGCCGACGGTGGAGATGGCGGCGGGCGGCTCCTGGCCGTCGCTCTTCCTGGGCGTGGGCATGACAAAAGAGCGCATGGGCCCTCCCGTTCGAAGGCTGAAGTGGCAGGGGGATTGGGCGAGGTGGGACTGGTACCGGGGGGATGGGGGTGCTCAGGCCCTGGCGCGGAGGATGTCGATGTTGCCGTTCCGGGTGCGGGCGCGGACCTCGACGGTGTCCTCGGTCTCCTCCGGGGTCTCGGAGGCGGTGAGCGTGTTGCGCACCTGGCCGGAGCCGGAGCTGACGTCGAGCCAGGCGGCCGTGCCCTCACGGATGCCGACCTCGATGGCGCCGTAGGAGGTCTCCAGCTGGATGGTGCCGCGGGCGACGTCGGCGACGCGCAGGGTGCCGTGGGCGGTGGTGGCGGTGACCGAGGCCTCGGCGCGCGCGATGTCGATGTCGCCGTGGGCGCCGCTCACCCGCAGGTCGCCGGTCGCGGCGCCGACGGTCGTGGTGCCGTGCGAGTTCTTCAGGACGGCGGGGCCGTCGACGAGGCCGACGCGCAGGCTGCCGGAGCTGGTGGTGATCTCGGCCGTGCCCTCGACCCGGTCGACGGTGATCGAGCCGTGCGACGCGGTCAGCTTCAGCGGGCCGGTCGTGTCGAGGCGGACGTCGCCGGACGAGGTCTTCACGCGGACCTCGCCGAGCCGGCCCTCGCCGAGCACCTGGGTCCAGGCGCCGGTCAGGTCGACGCGCGAGCCCGTGGGCAGTTCGACCGTCACGTCGACGGTGCCGGTGCGGCCGAGGCCGAGCAGATTGGACTTGGGCGTCCTGACGGTCAGTACGCCGCTCGCGTACGTGACCTCGGTCTGGCCGGCCGACCGCACGTCCCGGTCCTTCTCCGGGTCGCGGGGCCGCACCTCGACGACGGTGTCGAGGCGGTCGCCCGCGACGAACTGGATGGAACCGGCCTCCACGTGCGCCGTGGCCGAGATCGGTTCGGGGGTGTCGAAAGAAGGCATGGCTGTCCCGTCCTCTTGGGTCTTCAGGACGTCCCCGCTGGTGGGACGTGGTGTGGTGAAGTGGTGGGGGTGGGGCGCGGCTAGCGCACCCAGCCCGTGATGCTCTGTCCGATGCTCTGGGTCTTCCCCGTCGCGCGCGGCCGGGCGCCGCCGTCGACCGCGGCCGACACGGCCCGCACCAGCCACGCGTTGACCGACAGGCCCTCGCGGCTCGCGGCCTCCTCGGCGCGCGCCTTGAGGTGGGCCGGCAGGCGCAGATTGACGCGGGCGGTGCCGCCCTCGTCGCCGTCGGCCGGGGCCGCGGTCCTGGGCGGCTCGAGGGGCGCGGCCGGCTTCGCGGTGGCGCCACCGTCGGCGGGCGGCGGCGTCACCACGAAGTCGGGGTCCAGCCCGCGCAGCCGTACGTCGACCGAGCCGGGGGCGAGCTCGCGGGTGATCTCGTCCATCGCGGCGGAGAGCACGTTGAGCATGGTCAGCCGGGTCGCCGACTCCAGGGGGGCGATGAGCCGCTCGGCCAGCTCGCGGGCATCTTCCCCGCCGGCTTCGGCGGCCACCGTCAGTTCGCGGCGGAGGGTGTCGACATACGGGGTGAGGTCCATGGCGCCATCATGGCAGCACCATGGTGCCATGCGCAAGCCCAGATGGCGCCCTGTGCGCGACGGGCTCGGGGATGGCTGCCCTACCTGCGGAAACGTGAAGGGGGTGCCCCGAGCCGTGGTGGCGTCCTGCGCGCTCATGTGCCTCTTGGGGCATGCAATGGCGCCGGCGGCGCCGAATGGTGCCATGTGGTGCCATGTGGTGTCACCGGGTGGTCCTCTGCGCCTCGCGCTCTGCCGCTGGGCCGCCGGTCGAGCCGCTCCGCACCCGGGTCGACCGGCGGGGGTCCGGAGAGCGTACGGAAGTGCCTCCATGCGGAAGCGCCTCCAGTCGTCCCGAGGCGGCGCCGGCCGTGATGGTGCCGGGTCGGCCGGTCGGCTACCGGTGAGCGGTGATTCCGGTGAGGATCAGGTCGATGCCGGCGAGGAACTCCGCCCGGTCGTCGTGCTTGCGCAGTTGTCCGGCGACGTTCCGGGTGAACGCGTACTGGTCGGGGTCGAGTTCTGCCCATGCGGTCGCCGTGGCGTCGAGGAACTCGGTCCGGTCCGTGTCCGTGGACCGGTTCGACGGGCACCGGCAGCACGCCGACCACATCACCCCCGCCGTGCCGCGCGCCCGCGCTCACGCCGGAGTTCCAGGGCGCGCCCACCGAAGTCCTGTGGCGGGACCAGGGCTTACCGAAGTGCTACGGTCCGGGGCGGGGGACGTGTCGCGCGCCGCCGCGGTGGCAGGGTGACGGTGTGTCCGGTAACCGATCCTCCTGGCCGTGCGCCGCCCTGCTGGCCGCGCTCACCGCCGCGCTCGCCCTCACCTTCACCCGTGGCGGCACGCTCGGCCATCGCGATCCGCTCTACGGCTGGTACGCGGTGGACCTCGCGCTCTTCGCCGCCGCCGTCCTGGCGCTGCGCCGGGCGCCGGGGCGGCACGTCACCGCACTGGTGCTGGCGGGCGGCGTCGCGGTGGCCCTGAGCGGCCTGCTGGTGCCGCCGCGGACCAGCGACGACGCCTACCGCTACCTGTGGGACGGCCAGGTGCAGGCGGCCGGGATCTCGCCGTACGCCTACCCGCCGGACGCGCCGCGACTGGCCGGACTGCGGGCCGAGGCGCCCGCGCTGTTCCCGCCGCACGGACCGTGCGTCGACTGGGACGAGCGGATCGCCGCGCCCGGCTTCTGCAGTCACGTCAACCGGCCGAACGTGGTGACCATCTACCCGCCGGTCGCCGAGGTCTGGTTCCTCGGCCTGCACCTGGTCGAGCACGGCCACGGGGTGCGGGCCGCACAGGCGGGCGGGGCGCTGCTGGCGGTCGCCACCACGGTGTTGCTGCTGTTGGTGCTGCCAGCGGAGTGCCGGCGCCGGGCGGCGCTCTGGGCCTGGTTCCCCGGCACCGCGGTGTGGGCCGTCAACGACGCCCATGTGGACACCCTCGGTGCGCTGTTGACGGTGGCCGGGCTGGCCCTGGCGGTGCGCGGACGGCGGGTCGCGGCGGGCGCCGCGCTGGGCGGCGCGGCGGCGGTGAAGCTGATCCCGGCGCTGGCCTGGCCGGGTGCGCTCTCCGGAGTGCTGGCCCGCCGGCCGCGCTGGCGCGACCTGCTGCTGCCGGGCGCGGCGGTCGCCGTCTTCGTCCTGAGCTACCTGCCCTACCTCCTGCTCTCCGGGCCCAAGGTGGTCGGCTTCCTGCCCGGCTACCTGCGTCAGGAGGGCTACGACCAGGGCGATGTGCAGCGGTTCGGTCTGCTGCGGCTGGTGCTGCCGGACTCGGCGGCGGCGGTCGGCGCGGTGCTGGCGGTGCTGGTCGCCGTGCTCTGGGTGCTGCGGTACGGCGATCCGGCCCGGCCGTGGCGCGGGGCGCTGCTGGTCACCGGGACCGCACTGCTCGCCCTCACGCCCGGTTACCCCTGGTACGGGCTGCTGCTGGTGGCGCTGGTCGCGTTGGACGGCCGCTGGGAGTGGCTGGCCGTGCCGGCCGCCGCCGAGGTGGTGTACCTGGCCGGCACCAGGACCGAGCAGCCGGCCTACGCGGCGGCGCTGGTCCTGGTGCTGGTCGGGGCGGCGGTACGGTGGCGGCTCACGCGGCGGGGGCGTCCTCCAGCCGGAAGCCGACCTTGACGGTCACCTGGTAGTGCTCGATCCGGCCCTCCGCGACGTGGCCGCGGACCTGCGTCACCTCGAACCAGTCGATGTGGCGCAGGGTCTGGCACGCACGGGCCAGCGCGTTGCGGATCGCGGCGTCGGTGCCCTCGTGCGAGGAGCCGACGATCTCGGTGACCCGGTAGGTGTGCTCGGTCATGGCGGCCTCCGTGACGGTGGCGGGTTCCCTCCCTCCACCGTGCGGCATCGGCCACCGGCCCGCGCGCCGGGCGCGGTCCGTCGCGGGGCCCGGTGGTGCGGGGCGGCTCAGCGGTGCAGCGCGAGGAAGCAGCGCCCCCGCACGCTCCAGCGCTCGCCCGCGGTCAGCCCGACCCCGGCCGCGCAGCGGGCCGCCGCGCTCGCCCCGAGCCGGGCCCAGGCGAAGGGCGGCCCGCACCGGCCGGTGGCGTCCTCCACCCGGACGGTCACCCGCTCGTCCACCGCGCCCGGCTCGACCTCGGCCAGCAGCACTCCGCCGGGCGCCAGCAGCTCGGCGGTCCGGGCGAGCAGCGCGGCCGGGTCACCGCCGATCCCGAGGTTGCCGTCGGCCAGCAGCGCGGTGCCCCAGCGGCCCTCGCCCGGCAGCCGGTCGAAGACCGACCGGCAGAGCGCGGCGCCGCCCAGCCCGCGGGTTCGGGCGACGGCCGCGCCGGTCAGGTCGACGCCGAGCGCGGGCAGTCCGAGCGCGAGCAGTTCGGTCACCAGGCGGCCGGGCCCGCAGCCGATGTCCAGGACCGGGCGGCCCGCCGCCAGGCAGCGCAGCAGCAGGCCGCGGTCGGCGGCGTCCGGCGGTGCGCACCAGCGGTCCACGTCCAGCCGGTGCCGGCCGCCGTCGGCGCGGCGCAGCCAGAGCGGGCCGCGGCCACTGCGCATCGCCTCGGCGAACGGGTCGTCGATCCACGGGCGCGGGCCGACGGTCGGTCGGCCGACGATCGGCCGGCTGACGGTGGGCGGCGTCATCAGGCCACCTCGCCGGTCCGGGCCAGCGCTCGCCAGCAGGCGGCGAACCGGCCGTCCGGGGCCAGCGCGGCGACCTCGGCCGCGTCCACCGCGGTGTCCACGTCGGTCAGCTCGGGCAGCCGGCGTACCGACAGCCCGGCCCCGGCCAGCCGATCGAGCAGCACCGCACCGGTGTCCGGGGTGGACATCGGGACCCCGACCAGCAGCCGGCGTGCCAGCGCGGGCTCGGGGCGGGCCAGGCCCAGGGCCCAGAAGCCGCCGTCGCGCGCCGGGCCGTACCAGGCGTCGGCGCCGGCCCGGGCAGCGGCGGAGAGCGGCGCGGCGAGCGTCTCGGCGCGCAGCTGCGGGGTGTCCATGCCGACCAGCAGGGCCGGGGCGGTCGAGGGCGCGTGCCCGAAGGCGGCGGCCAGCCGGACGTCCAGCCCGCCCGTCGCCTGTGGCACCACCCGCCAGCCGGGCGGCAGCCAGCGGCCCGGCTGGCCGTCCAGCACCAGCACTCGCCGCCCGGCCGGGACGGTACCGAGGGTGGCCAGGGTGTCCGCCAGCGCCGCCTCGGCCAGCTCGGCGGCCTGCCCGGCGGTGTACGCCGGGCTGAGCCGGGTCTTCACCCGGCCCGGCACCGGCGCCTTGGCGATCACCAGCAGGGTGGGCGGGGGAGCGGCCAGCACCGTCCGCATGTCCCGGACGGCCTGCCGGGTGCCGCGCAGCGTCCCGGTCACCTTGGAACGGCCGGCCCGTGGGCGGTAGTCGACGTCCACCTCGGCGATCACCAGCCCGGCCGCACTCGCGCTGAGCACCATCTCCAGCGGATAGCCCGAGCGCCGGTCGCCCAGGCCCAGGGCGAGCAGCCGTTCGCGCCGGGCCGCCCGCATCGGGCCCAGGTCGTGCAGCGCGGCGCCGGTCCGGGCACGCAGCCGGCGGGCCAGCTCGGCGTTGGCCAGCCGGGCGTGCAGCGGCCAGGCGCCACGAACGGTCGGGCGCCGCCGGCCGAGCACCAGGTCGGCCGCGCCGGAGCGCACCGGGTCGACCACGCGCGGCAGTTGGGCCGGATCGAGCGAGCCGTCGCAGTCCAGGAAGCAGACCAGCTCGGCGCCGGCCGCCAGCAGACCGGTGTGGCAGGCGGCGCCGAAGCCGCGGCGTGGCTCGGCGACCACGGTGGCGCCCAGTGAGCGGGCCAGCTCGGCCGAGCCGTCCCGTGAGCCGTTGTCCACCACGATGGCCCGCCAGTCGGCGGGGATCCGGTCGAGCACCCAGGGCAGCGCGGCCGCCTCGTCGAGGCAGGGCAGCACCACGTCGACCGGAGGAAGGGGAGTCGGTGAGGTCACGACCTCCACGCTAGGCAGCCGGAGCGTGCTCACCGGGCCAGCGGCACCTTACGGAACTCCTACGGTCCGGCCGGCTCCCTGCTCCGGCGCCCGTCAGCCGGCCGGCTCCTTACGGAAGTCGTACGGTCCGCCCCGGACCCGGCTCCGAGGGGCGCGGGTTTCCTATCCTCGAAGCGTGACAGTGACTCCCCCCGCCGCTCCGGCCGCGCCCCCGCCCGCCGCCCGGGTCCTGGTGGTCGACGACGATCCGACCGTCGCCGAGGTGGTGACCGACTACCTGCTGCGGGCCGGCTACGCCGTGGACCGCGCCGCGGACGGCCTGGCTGCCCTGGACCGGGTCGCCGTGGGGCGCCCCGACCTGGTGGTGCTCGACCTGATGCTGCCCGAGCTGGACGGTCTGGAGGTGTGCCGGCGGCTGCGCGCCGAGCCGGCCGGGCCCGCGGTGGTGATGCTCACCGCCAAGGGCGAGGAGTCCGAGCGGATCCTCGGCCTGGAGCTGGGCGCCGACGACTACGTCACCAAGCCGTTCAGCCCGCGTGAGCTGGTGCTGCGGATCCAGGCGGTGCTGCGCCGGCAGACCGCCCCGGCGGCCCTCGCCGACGCCGCCGCGCCGCTGGCGTCGGGCGACCTGCGGCTCGACCCGCAGGCCCGCCGGGCCTTCCGTGGCGAACGTGAACTGTCGCTCACGGTACGGGAGTTCGACCTGCTGAGCTTCTTCGTCAAGAACCCCGGCACGGCCTTCGGGCGGGACGAGCTGATGCGCCGGGTCTGGGGCTGGGACTTCGGTGACCTGTCCACCGTCACGGTGCACGTGCGGCGGCTGCGCGAGAAGGTCGAGGACGACCCGGCCGCGCCGGTGCTGATCAGCACGGTCTGGGGGGTGGGCTACCGGTTCGATCCGGCGGGCCCGGTGGCCGGTGCGTCCGGCCCGGTGGCCGGCACGGGAGGTGCGTCCGCGTGAAGGACCTGCTGGTGATGGCGCTGATCGCGGCGGCTGGCGCGGGCGCGGCCGGGCTGGTCGGCTGGCCCGCGGTGCGCTGGCTGCGCCGTCGGTCGGTGGCGCTCTCGCTGTTCGCGGTCGCCGTGGTGACCGTGCTGGCGATGGCCGCGGGCACCCTGGCCGTCGCCCAGGCGATGTTCCTCTCCGGGCACGACCTCGGCGTGGTGATAGCGGTGCTCTGCATGGCAGCCGTGGTCTCGTTGGCGACGGCCGCCGTGCTGGGACGTCAAGTGGTCGCCGGTAGCCGGGCGTTGGCCCGGGCCGCGCGGACCGTCGGCAGTGACTCCGGCTTCACCGCGCCAACCGGGCCGCTGGGCTCGGAACTCGCCGAGCTGAGCGCCGAACTCGCCGCCACCAGTGCCCGGTTGGCGCAGTCGCGGGAGCGCGAGCAGGCACTCGAGTCGTCCCGGCGCGAGCTGATCGCCTGGATCTCGCACGACCTGCGCACCCCGCTGGCGGGGCTGCGCGCGATGGCCGAGGCGCTGGAGGACGGTGTGGCTCCCGAGCCCGCCCGCTACCACGCCCGGATCCGCACCGAGGTGGACCGGCTGACCGGAATGGTGGACGACCTGTTCGAACTCTCCCGGATCCAGGCCGGCGCGCTGACCCTCTCGCTCTCCCGGGTCTCGGTCTACGACCTGGTCGGCGACGCGATCGCCGGAGCCTACCCGCTGGCCCGCGAGCGCGGGGTGCGGTTGAGCGGCGAGCAGGTGGCGCCGGAGCCGGTCGAGGTGGACGGCCGGGAGATCACCCGGGTACTCGGCAACCTGCTGATCAACGCGATCCGCTCGACCCCCGCGGACGGTGTGGTCGCGGTGGCGGCCCGGCGCGAGCGCGGCGAGGTGGTGCTGTCGGTCACCGACGGCTGCGGCGGGATCCCGGAGCAGGACCTCGCCCGGGTCTTCGAGACCGGCTGGCGCGGCGGCACCGCCCGTACCCCGCGGGCCGCCCGCCACGCGGCCGGGCGCCCACCCGGCGCGGCCGTCCAGCACCACGGGGACACCGGCGCCGGCCTGGGCCTGGCGATCGTCCGCGGCATCGTCGAGGCGCACGCCGGCCGCGCCTCGGTGCGCAACGTCCGCGGCGGCTGCTGCTTCGAGATCGCCCTCCCGGCGGCGGGCCCGTTCAGCACGGTCTGACGCCCGGAACCCGGCTGCCGGGGCGGGCTCGACCCCGCCGACGTCAGTCGAGACGGGAGACCTGGCAGTGGCTGACGTACCAGCCGTCCGCCGTGCGCTTCACCACGACACCGAGATGGACGCCGAGCGTGGGTCGGTCGATGAACGAGAAGTCGACGCTCAGGTAGCCGAGCACGAGGTCGTCGGCGAGCCGCCTGGTCTCGCGGATCCGGTACGCGGCCGTCATCCCCGCGGGCTGGGAGGCGTAGTAGTCGACGACGCCCTGCCGTCCGACGCTGTAGGGGCGCAGCCCCTGGAAGATCGCGTCCTCGGTGAAACGCGCGGCGACGTGCTGCGGTTCGTGCGCGTCGACGGCCGCTCTCCACCGGTCGAGGACGCCCCGCAGGATCGCCTCGCGCCCGGTTGCCGGGCGGGGCGTGCCGCGGGGTGTCGGGTAGGACGGTGGGTCCGCGGGGCGTGGGCGCGTCCTCAGCGCCCGGCACTCCGCCCGCCGTCGACGTGCAGGATCTCCCCGGTGACGAACGGGGCGTTCTCGAGGTAGACGACCGCTCCGACGACGTCGTCGACCTCGCCCACCCGGCCGAGCGGGTGCGACGCGGCAAGGGCCCGGTAGGCCTCCGCCGGATGCATCGGGGTGCGGATGACGCCGAGCGCGACGGTGTTGACCCGGATGCCGCGGGCCGCGTACTCGATCGCCAGCTCCCTGGTGACCGCGTTGAGGCCGCCCTTGGTCAACGACGCGAGCGCCGAGGGTTCCTTCGAGTCGGCGTGGTCGACCAGGCTGGTGGAGATGTTCACCAGGTGGCCGCTCCCCCGGGAGAGCATGGCTGCGACGGCGCTGCGCGAGACCTCGAAGAAGCCGCGCAGGTTCACGCCGGTCACGGTGTCGTAGTCCTCGTCGGTGTAGTCGGTGAACGGCTTGGCGACGAACACCCCGGCGTTGTTGATCAGCGTGTCGACCCGGCCGAACCTCGTCAGAGCCGCGCCGACGACACGGTCGCCGACGCCCGGCTCGGCTATGTCGCCGGGCACGGTGAGTACTTCGGGATCCGCGGACTCGCCGATCGAGCGGGACGTGGCCACCACCGCGTAGCCGAGCTCGCGGTAGGCGGTGACCAGGCCCGCGCCGATGCCTTGGGAGGCACCGGTGATGACGGCGACCTTCTGCGTACTGCTCATGGTCGGACATCGCTTTCTTCCGTCTCCCGCCGCTTCGCGCGACGCGGATCGCTCGGGATGGCATCCGACCGCGCCGCCGGTCCTGGCGGCGAGGGCCGGTCGCGCGCCCTTCAGCCGCCGGCCGCGGCGGGCACACCGGTGGTCGAGTGGAGTCGGCTGACCTCCAGGACCGCGGCTGCGAAGGCCGCCGGGGCCTCCTGCGGGAGGTTGTGGCCGGCGTGGGGGATCACGTGGTGGACGCGTGGTCCGGTGAAGTGTGCCGCGGACGCGGTCCCGTCGGTCCACGGCAGGCTCCCGTCGGCCTTGCCGTCGAGCGTGACGGCGGGGACGGTGATGGGAGGCTGTTTCAGCAGACGCTCCTCGAGCTCGTCGTAGCGCGGGTCGCCGGGGGCCGCGAGGCGCCGGACGCGGTAGCAGTTCAGCACGACGGCGACGTAGTCCGGGTTGTCGAAGAGAGCGGCCGCACGGTCGAGGTCGGCTTCGGTGTACCGCCATTCGGGCGAGTTCCGCGTCCAGACGACGCGGGCGAGCTCCTTGGTGTACTTCGCCAGCCCGGCCGCGCCGCGCTGGGTGAGGAAGTAGTAGTAGTACCAGTGCGCGGCCTCGACCTGCGGAGGGTCCGTCGGCAGGTCGATGACCGCGGGGTCGAGGTCCTGGATCAGGTAGCTGTTCACCGAGACGAGTCCGGTGCAGCGCTCGGGCCACAGCGCGGCGGCGACACACAGACCGCGGCCGCCCCAGTCGTATCCGCCGAAGACGGCACGTCGGATGTTCAGGGCGTCCATGAAGGCGATGACGTCCGAGCCCAGGGCGGCCTGCTGACCGGACCGAACGGTGTCCTCGGCGAGGAACCGCGTGGGCCCGTGGCCGCGGAGGTAGGGGACGTAGCAGCGGAAGCCCTTGCGGACCAGTTCGGGGACGACCTCCTGGTAGGCGTCGGGACTGTAGGGCCAGCCGTGGCAGAGGATGACGGGGTGGCCGTTGGCCGGGCCGACCGCGTGGTAGGCGAGGTCGAGCAGGTCCGTGCGGACGTGGCGGACCGGCCCGAGCCCGACGATCGGCCATGAGGTACCGGTCGGAGCGGGCTCCGCCCCGCCCGCCGTGGAGTCGGCGGAGGCCGCCGAGAGGCCGCCCACGGAAAACGACGCCGCGCCCACCGTGAGCACTTTGGAAAAGGTCCGCCTGTCGACCACTTCGAATCCCTCCTGCGGAAGTGCGACCTCAAGCGCGGAGAACATGCGCGAGGAACTACGGCCCGTCGGGATCGTGCGTACCGGTCGCGCCGGACCGGCAAGTGAATGCTAGGAGCAACGAATCCGGTCCGCCACGCAGGGCCCGCGCCCGGTGACGCAGGGTGTCGACCCGGCGGCGTCGCGTCGGTGTCCCCTGTCCCCGCGGGCCCTTCCGGCTCCTCCACGCGTGGTCACGCGTCGGCGGGGCGCCGACCGACGGTCACGGTGTCGCGAACGACCGGGCCCCGCTCTGGCCGCCACCCGGGCGGCCACCGGCTCGGGGCTTCCGGATGAACCACCCGGTTGGATCTTGTTCCGGGGCGGCCGGTCACCGTAGCGTGCGTCGGGGTGCCCGGGGTGGGTGTCCGGGTGCGCGACCGCGGTCGCCGGAGAGCGGGGTGTGGGATGGCCAGAGCGATGTTGAAGGGGCTGGAGGTCGAGTACCGGACGACGGGTCGTCGGGCCGACCCGACGCTGTTGCTGATCGCCGGACTGGGATCGCAACTGACCTTCTGGGAGGACGAGTTCTGCGAGCTGCTGGCCGATCACGGGCTGTGGGTGGTGCGTTACGACAATCGCGACACCGGCTTGACCAGAACCGTCGATGAGGTGGTCCAGCAATCGCCGTACGGGCTGGATGAGTTGGCGGATGATGCGGCAGGCCTGCTGGACGCGCTCGGGGTGACCGCCGCGCACGTGGCCGGGTTCTCGATGGGTGGGATGATCGCCCAGCGGCTGACCATCGACCACCCCGCCCGGGTCCTGAGCCTCTGCTCGATCAGCTCGCTGCCCGGCGACGGGGTGAGCGGCCAGGCCCGGCCGGGGGTGATCAGCACGCTCTTCCCGCCGGTCGAGCCGGGGCGGGAGAGCGCGGTCGAGGCCGGGATGCTCTTCTGGGGCGCGGTCGCCTCGCCGGACTATCCGACCGACCCGGTGCTGCGGCGCGCGCAGGTGGCGGCCGCCGTCGACCGCGCCCACCGGCCGGACGGTCTGCTGCGTCAGCTGCTCGCGCTGCGCAACGCCACCGACCGGACGGCGGCGCTGGGCGCGGTCACCGTGCCGACCCTGGTGGTGCACGGCGAGGCCGACCCGCTGATCGAGGTGAGCGGTGGCCGGGCCACCGCGGCGGCCGTCCCCGGTGCCCGGCTGTGGTCGGCGCCGGGGATGGGCCACGAGCTGCCGCGTCAGCTGTGGCCCGCGCTGGTCGCCGAGATCGTCGCCAATGCGGGGATTTGACGCTCTGTCCGCCATGCCGGTCAACTCCCGCAACGAAGTGGCGCGTTGGCGAACTCGGCCATTCCGGCGGCGAACGGGACGGCCGGGCGCCAGCCCAGCTCCGTGCGCAGCCGGGCCGAGTCGGCGGTGATGTGCCGGACGTCGCCGAGCCGGTACTCGCCGGTCACCACCGGTGCCGGGCCGCCGGAGCCGGCCGCCAGCGCCTCGGCCATCTCGCCGACCGTGTGCACGCTGCCGCTGCCGGTGTTGTAGACCCGGACGCTGCCGGCCGGGCGCCCGCCGACCGCGGTGAGCGCCAGCTCGTTGGCCGCCGCCACGTCGTCGACGTGCACGAAGTCGCGGCGCTGGCGGCCGTCCTCGAAGACCCGGGGCGGGCGGCCGGCGGCCAGCGCCGAGCGGAACAGCGCGGCGACCCCCGCGTACGGCGTGTCGCGCGGCATCCGTGGCCCGTACACGTTGTGGTAGCGCAGCGCGACGAGCCGTCCGCCGGTCGCGCGGGCCCAGGCGGCGGCCAGCTGCTCCTGGGCGAGCTTGGTCACCGCGTAGACGTTGCGCGGGTCGGTCGGGGCGTCCTCGCCGACCAGGCCGGGCGTCAGCGGCGCGCCGCAGCGTGGGCAGGGCGGCTCGAAGCGGCCGGCGGCCAGCTCCGCCGGGTCGCGCGGGCCCGGGGACACCCGGCCGTGCGCCGCGCAGTCGTACCGGCCCTCGCCGTACACCACCATCGAGCCGGCCAGTACCAGCGCGCCCACCCCGGCCCGGGCCATCGCCGCCAGCAGCACGGCGGTACCCAGTTCGTTGCAGCTCACGTAGTCGGGCGCGTCGTCCAGGTCCAGGCCGAGGCCGACCATCGCGGCCTGGTGGCAGACCGCGTCCACCCCGTGCAGCGCCCGCTCGACGGTGGCGCGGTCGCGGACGTCCCCCTCGACGAACTCCACCTCGCCCGGTAGCACCACCCCCGCCCGCCCCTCGGGGTGGACGGCTGGCAGCAGGGCGTCCAGCACCCGCACCTGGTGTCCGGCTCGCACCAGGCGGGTGGCGATGGCCGAGCCGATGAATCCGGCACCGCCGGTGAGCAGAATGTCCATGCCCTCGACGCTAGCCGCCGCGGACCAGGCTGGGCCGGCTCGGCGACGGTCCGTCAGCGGACGGTAAGAACCTCAAGCGGCTCGCAGAAGAAGCAAGATTCACTCGAACGGGTGAGGCATCGCTCGGGCGTGATGACTCCGTGTCCGTTTTCCCTACCGTGTCCTCGGCAGATCGACAACACGAACCCAGGGGCGGGGAGTCATGGGCATGGACGGCACGGACAGACCAGCAGCAGCCCGGGCGGCCCGGACGGACGGCCTGACCCGCCGTCGCCTGCTCGCCGGCTCCGCCGCGCTGGGCGGGGCCGGCTGGCTGCTGCGCGGCCTGATCGGTCCGGACTCGGCCGAGGCGGCCACCCCGGTGCCGCCCGCGTTCCCGGCCGGAATCGACCTCTACCAACGGGTCTTCGAGAACTGGGCCGGTGAGATCCGCACCGACCAGCTCTGGACCTGTGCCCCGCGTACCCCCGACGACGTGGTCACCCTGGCCAACTGGGCGCGCGCGCAGGGCTGGCGGCTGCGCGCGCAGGGCCTCCGGCACACCTGGGCGCCGCTCGCCGTCGCCGACGGTACCCCGGCCTCGACCGCCGTGCTGCTGCTGGACACCACCCAGCACCTCACCGCGCTGAGCGACGCCACCGCGCCGGGCGGCCTGCCCGCGGTCCGCGCCCAGGCCGGTGCCGCCATGGACCAGCTGCTCGACTTCCTGGCCGCCCGCGGCCTCGGCTGGACCGCCTGCCCCGCCCCCGGCGACGTCACGGTCGGCGGCGTGCTGGCGATCGGCGGCCACGGCACCGCCGTCCCGGCCACCGGCGAGCAGCCGCCGCCGGGCCACGCGTACGGCTCGGTCAGCAACCTGGTCACCAGCCTGACCGCGGTGGTCTGGGACGCCCCGGCCGGCCGCTACACGCTGCGCACCTTCGACCGCGCCGAGGCGGACAGTGCCGCGTTCCTGGTCCACCTCGGCCGGGCCTTCGTCACCGAGGCCGTGCTCCGCGCCGGCCCGGACCAGAAGCTGCGCTGCCTGAGCCGGCTCGACATCCCGGCCGGCGAGCTGTTCGCCCCGCCCGGGGCAGGCGGTGGATCCCGTCGGTTCGCCGACTTCCTCGACCAGGACGGCCGCCTCGAGGCGATCTGGTTCGCCTACACCGAGTACCCGTGGCTGAAGAGCTGGAGCGTGGCCCCGCAGCGCCCGTTCTCCTCGCTGGAGGTCGAGCAACCCTACAACTACCCCTTCTCCGACAGCATCCCGCACCCGGTGGCCGAGCTGGCCGGCCAACTGGTCAGCGGATCCTGGGCATTGGCCCCGGTCTTCGGTCAACTCCAGTACCTGGTGGCCCAGCTGGGCCTGACCGGTGACCTCACCTCGGTGCTGCTCTCCGGCGGGCTACTGCGCGACCTGCTGAGTCTGGACGTGGTCACCCACCTGCTGGCCGGCGGCCTGCGCTCGGACCTCTGGGGCGCCTCGCGCAACCTGCTGCACTACGTTCGCCCGACCACGCTGCGGATGACCGCCAACGGCTACGCCGTGCTGGCCCGCCGGGCCGACGTCCAGTGGGTGGTCAGCCAGCTGGCGGCCGGCTACCAGAACCTGCTCGGGCAGTACCAGACGCGCGGCCAGTTCCCGGTGAACGGCGCGGTGGAGATCCGGGTGACCGGCCTGGACGATCCGGCCGCCTGTGGCGTCCCCGGAGCCCAACCGGCCCTGCTCTCGCCGGTCCGGCCACGGGCCGACCACCCCGAGTGGGACACCGCCGTCTGGTTCGACGTGCTCACCCTGCCCGGCACCCCCGGCCTGCACGCCTTCGGCCGCGACCTGGAACGGTTCCTGCTGGCCACCTTCGACGGCAGCCGGGCCGGACTGCGGGCCGAGTGGTCCAAGGGCTGGGCCTACACCGCCGACGCGACCTGGGCCGACCCGGACGTGATCGGCCGGGTGATCCCGGCGAGCTACCGGGCCGGCGGCGGACCCGGCTGGGACGAGGCGGTCGCCGTGCTGGACCGCTACGACCCGCACCGGATCTTCGGCTCGCCGTTGCTGGACACCCTGCTGCGCTGACCCGGCTCCGTCCCATCGCTCTCGCCAGGGCGGGCGGAACGGGGGAGAGTGAGGGAAAGGCATCCGGCCGGCGTGCCCACCCGGGCGGCGACGCGGGCCGGGCCACCCCGGGAGGAGCCTGCCGTGTCCGAGCAGAGCGCCGTGTCCGAGCGGAGCGCACCGTGGCGCCGCGCCGGCCCGTCCTGGCCGCCGGCGGCGTCCGGCTCGGGCCGGCTGATCACCGGGGCGTACGCGCTGTTGGTGCTGGCCGTGGCGATCGACCTGCTGACCGGACCGGGCAGCACCACCTCCCCGGTGCTGGCCGCCGTCCCGGTGCTGGCCGGCGCGCGGACCCGGAACGTCCGGGTGCCGCTGCTGGCCGGCGCGCTGGCCACCATCGGGGTCGGCCTGCTGGCGCTGGCCAACCCCGACGTCGCGCTCCCCGTGCACGTCGCCGCGCTGGTCGCGGTCGTCGCCGTCACGTTGGCCAGCGTCGCCAACGTGGTGGTGGTCGGCGCCCGGGAGCGCGAGCTGTTCCAGGTCCGGACCGTCGCCGAGGCGGCCCAACGCGCCCTGCTACGCCCTCCGCCGGACCGGCTGGGCCCGCTGCGGATCGCCGTCCGGTACGCGGCGGCCGCCGCCGAGGCGCGGATCGGCGGTGACCTCTACTCGGTGCTGGACACCCCGTACGGCGCCCGGATCCTGCTCGGCGACGTCCAGGGCAAGGGCCTGACGGCCGTGGAGACCGCGGCCGACGTGCTCGGGGTCTTCCGCGAGGCGGCCCGCAGCGAGCCCGACCTGGCCGCCGTCGCCGAGCGGCTGGACTCCGCGCTGGCCCGCCGGCCGGCCAACGAGCGCTTCGTGACCGCCGTGCTGCTCAACCTGCCGACCGGGTCGGGGCCCGGCGCGCTGGTCAACTGCGGCCACCCGCCGCCGCTGCTGCGCCGGGTGCACCGGGTCGAGGAACTGGCACCGCCGGAACCCGCCCCACCGCTGGCGCTGCGCGCTCTCACCGGCGGGCACTACCAAGCCCGCCCGGTCGAGCTGAACCCCGGCGACCTGCTGCTGCTCTACACCGACGGGATCTCCGAGGCCCGGGACGCCGCCGGCCGGTTCTACCCGCTGGCCGCCCGGCTCGCCGCCGCGCCGCAGCGCGAGGCCGATGCGCTGCTGGACCACCTGCTGGCCGACGTGGCGGCCTACGCCCCGGGCGGGCTGACCGACGACGCCGCGCTGCTCGCGGTGAGCCGGCCGGGCTGAGCCGCCGTGCCGCCGGCGGACCCCATGCGGGTCCCGCGCCGGCCTGCGGCGACAATGTCCGCCATGACTGCCCACAGCGAGAAGCACCCCGACGATCCGGCCGAGGCCGTCGGTACCCCTCCCGCCCCCGGCAACGGCGCGCACGACCTCGCCGAGCTGCTGCGCCACCGGTTGGACCGGATCGAGCGGCTGCTGGCCCCCGAGCCGGCCGCCACCGACGGCGAGCCGCCGGTGCCCGCCTGGCGGGCGGAGACCAAGGGCGAGCAGCGCTGGGCGGTGACCGCGGCGATCCTGTGCGCCATCGGACTGCAGTTCTTCCTGCCTGAGCGGCTCACCATCCACCCGCACTGGATACTGCCGGCGCTGGAGGGCGGGCTGCTGGTCGCGCTGGTCGTGCTGAACCCGCACCCCCGGATCGACCACGGCACCCGCCAGCTGCGGGCGCTCAGCCTGACCCTGGTCGCGGCGATCAGCCTGGCCAACGGGTGGTCGGCGGTGCGGCTGGTGCACGATCTGGTGAAGGGCGTCGGCGGCTCCGACGCGGTCGCCCTGCTGAGCACCGGCGGCGCGATCTGGGCCACCAACGTGATCGCCTTCGCGCTCTGGTACTGGGAGTGGGACCGCGGCGGTCCGGCCGCCCGGGCCCGCGGCACGCACGACTACCCCGACTTCCTCTTCCCACAGATGCAGCAGCCGGACCTCGCCCCGGCCAACTGGGAACCGGGCTTCCCGGACTACCTCTATGTCGCGTTCACCAACGCGACCGCCTTCAGCCCGACCGACACCATGCCGCTCTCCCGCTGGGCCAAGCTGCTCATGCTGCTGCAGTCGGTGGTCTCGCTGCTGACCGTGGTGCTGGTGGTCGCCCGGGCGGTCAACATCCTGCAGTGACCGTCTCTCCCAGGGTTGGACGGAACATCGGGGGGTAGGTGACGGAAGCGGCACGGATAACCGTGCCGGGCTGCCCTCGCCTGAAGCAGCCGGGCGGGCGGTATCCCCTTCCCGGGGCCGTGGTCCAGCGTTCTGACCGGCCCGCGGGAGGTGTCCCGCCTTGCCAGGAGATGACCACCGTGTCCGTCCAGGCTGCCGTCACACCCACAGAGGCCGTCACCGACGCCCTCGCCGACCTGCCGCCGCGCCCCTCGCGCGAGCGGATGCGCGCGATGGGGAAGGCCGAGGCCCGCGAGCTGGGTGACGCGCTCTTCCGCCGGCTCGCCGAACTGCCCCCGGAGTGCGCCGCGCACAGCTACGTCCGCGGCACCCTCATCGAGTTGAACATGCCGCTGGTGCGCTTCGTGGCGGCCCGGTTCCGGCACCGCTCGGAGGACCGTGAGGACATCGTGCAGATCGGCACGGTCGGGCTGATCAAGGCGGTGGACGGCTACGACCCCAGCCGTGGCGTCGAGTTCGTCACCTACGCGATCCCGACCATCTCGGGCGAGATCAAGCGGTACTTCCGCGACACCTCGTGGCCGGTCCGAGTGCCGCGCAGCGTTCAGGAGTTGTACCTCGCGGTGGTCCACGGCGCGGACCGGCTGGAGCAGGAGCTGGGCCACGCCCCGCTGGCCGCCGAGATAGCGGCCGAACTCGGCCTGGAACTCGACGAGGTGACGGAAGGCCAGCAGGCCGCGCGGATCTGCCGGACCGAGTCGTTGGACGCGCTGCGCGCGGACGACGACCCGGCCGGCGGTTCGCTGCTGGACCGGATCGGCGAGGACGACGGGCAGTTGGCGCTGGTCGAGTTCCGTGAGGCGGTCCGGCCGCTGCTCGCCGAACTGCCCGAGCGCGAACAGACCGTCCTGCTGCTGCGCTTCTGGGGCGACCGCACGCAGAGCCAGATCGCCGAGCGGATCGGGGTCTCCCAGATGCACGTCTCGCGGCTGCTCTCGGCCACCCTGACCCGCTTGCGCGAACAGCTGGAGGACCGCGCCGCGGACCGCTGACCGCACGGGGCGGTACCGGCCGGGGCGGTACCGGCAGGGTCGGGCCGTCGCCGGCCGGGCCCGTGCTGGCCCACCACCGGCGGGCGGCCTAGGCTGGAGCCCCCGGTCCGTCCACGGGCCCGCACGGAAGGCGGCGGCTGGCGATGACCGCTGAGCCGACCGGCACCGAGCCGCCGGAAGCCACCATCGACCGCATGCGGTCCGAGATCACCGGCCTGCGGCAGGCCATGCGGACCCGGGCCGTGATCGAGCAGGCCAAGGGACTGCTCGTGGCGCGGCTGCGATGCACGCCCGAACAGGCCTTCGACTGGCTGGTGCGACGTTCGCAGGACAGCAACCGCAAGCTGGTCGACCTCGCCGCCGAACTGCTCGGCCGGGCCGCGCCGCCGACCGGCGCGGACGACGCCGGCGCCCCGGTGGCCGCCCGCGTACCCGCCCCGCCGCCCGTCCCGCCCAGCGCGCCGCGCCGACCCGCTCCGGCCGCGCTCACCACGGAGCTGGCCCGCAAGTACCACCTGGCGGCCGCGGCCCTCGGCGCGGCCCGGACTCCCGACGAGTTGGCCCGCGCGCTGCACGAGGTCGGACTGGCCCCGCTGGCCGCCGGCGCGGTGGCGCTCGCGGTGCTGGAGCCGGACGGCGCGCTGCGCCTGGTCGGCAGCCACGGGGTGCC
This sequence comes from Kitasatospora sp. NPDC024654, assembly GCF_055559155.1. Lineage (NCBI taxonomy): Bacteria > Bacillati > Actinomycetota > Actinomycetes > Kitasatosporales > Streptomycetaceae > Kitasatospora > Kitasatospora sp. NPDC024654. The sequence continues at coordinate 11,953 of NZ_JBVHLF010000058.1, read as the reverse complement.
GACCCACCAGCTCAGCCAGTGGCAGCGGATCCCGCCGCACACCGCGGTGCCCAGCGTGCGGGCGGCCCGCAGCGGCTCCCCGGTCTGGGCGGAGCAGGCGGCGGACCCCGAGCACGCGACCTCCACGGTGCCCGGCCGGTCCGTCTGCGCGCTGCCGCTGGAGATCGGCGGTCGCACCATCGGCTCGCTGGCCGTCGGCTGGCCGGAGCAGCGCGGTCCGGACCGGGCGACCACCCGCTACCTCGCGGCGCTCGCCCGGCTCTGCGCGGGAGAGCTGCCCCGGGTGCTGCCGGACCGGGCCGGGGAGAGCCCGGGCGAGCCGTGGTTCCGCGCCGTGCTGGACGCCCTGCTCGACCCGGTGCTGATCCTGGAGAGCGTCCGAGCGCTCGACGGCGGGCCGGTGGACCTGCGGGTGCGACACGCCAACGCGGCCACCGTCGACCTGGCCGGCCGCACCGCCGCCGACCTGGTGGGCGGCCGGTTCACCGAGCTGTACCCGGGCCTGGTGGCGGCCGGTGTGCTGGCTCGACTGCTGGCCGTGGTCACCGGCGGCGAGCCCTACCAGGAGCAGGTGGAGCCGTTCGTGGAGCTGGTCGGGGGCGCGCCGCGGGCCGCCAGCCTGACCCTGCGGGCCACCCCGTTCCTGGACGGCGTGCTGGTCAGTTGGCGCGCGCACGACGAACTGGCCCGGCGGAAGACCCAGCTGGAGCAGGCTCAGCGGCTGGCCGGGCTCGGCACCTGGCACTGGCAGTCGGGCTCGACCGACATCGTCTGCTCCGCCGAGTGCTGCCGGCTGTTCGGCCGGGAGGCCGTCGGAGCCGTCGGTGTCGTCGAGACCGTCGGAGTCGTCGACGCCGCAGACACCGTCGACCGGCTGCCGGTGGCCGCCGTCGAGGCGGCCGTCCTCCCCGCCGACCTGCCGGCCGTCCACGGGTCGACCGCGCGACTGCTGGCCGGTGAGTCGCCCGCCACGCTGGAGTTCCGGATCCGCCGCCCGGACGACTCGGTCCGCGCGCTACGGGTGATGGCCGAGGCGGTCGGCGCCGGTGAGCGGGCGGTGGTGTCGGTCCGCGGCGTGGTGCAGGACGTCACCGCCTGGCGGCGGACCGAGCGCGCGCTCAGCTCCACCCGGGTCCAGCTGGCCGAGCAGCGCCGGCAGACCGTGGTCGAGCACCGCACGGTGCGGTCGTTGCAGCACGCGCTGCTGGACGCCCCGCGCGGCCCGGCCGTCGCCGGCCTCGAGGTCGCCGCCCGTTACCTGCCCGCCGAGCGGGAGGCCCACGTCGGCGGCGACTGGTACGACGTGCTGACGCTCCCCGACGGCAGCGTGCTGATCGTGGTCGGCGACGTCTCCGGCCATGGCCTGCCCGCCGCCGCCGGCATGGCGCAGCTGCGCTACGCGTTGCGCGGCCTCGCCTTCACCGGGGTCGGCCCGGAGGTGTTGCTGGGGCGGCTCAACCGGATGCTCTTCCACCAGGGCAGCGACTACATCGCCACCGTGGTCTGTGGCCGGCTCGACCCGGCGACCCGGGTGTTCGGCTGGGCCCGGGCCGGGCACCCGCCGCCGGTGCTGCTGCGCGCGGGCGCCGCCCGGCTGCCCGAGGTCCCCGCCGGCATCGTGCTCGGCGCCGTGCCGAACACCCGGTACACCCGCGCGGAGCTGCCGCTGACGCCCGGTGAGGCGGTGCTGCTGTACACCGACGGTCTGGTCGAGCGGCCCGGCGAGGATCCCGACTCCGGACTGGACCGGCTGCTGCGCGCCGCCGAGGAGTACCGGGCGTCCGGCCTGGAGGGCTGCCTGGATCACGTGCTGCGCAGGTTGGGGGCGCCCAATCCGCGGGACGACACCTGCCTGCTGGGCTTCCGTCTCGGGTGATTGGGAGGAATGAACGGTTGACCGGCGTGGTGGCGGCCGGGTAGAAAGTCGGCTCCGGCATGTTTGCGTCAGCCCCGACCGGGCAGACGCCGCGCTGGTAACCAGCCGAGGAGCGTCCACATGCACATGGACGACATCGTGCAGCAGTCGACCGGCCCCGCGCTGACCGCGACGGTCCGGCCGTGGGCCCGTGGCGTGGTGATCGCACCGATGGGCGAGCTCGACGACGACACGGCCGGAATCCTGGCCGCCGTCCTGGAGGAGGCGCTGGAAGCCCCCGAACCCTGGCTGCTGGTCGACTGCGGCCGGCTGGCGTTCTGCGACTCCACCGGCCTCAGCCTGCTGCTCCGGGCCCGGCTCGCCGCCGAGCGGGCCGGAGGCCGGCTCGACCTGGCGGCGCCCGGGCCGACGCTTCGCCGCCTGCTGTCGCTCACCGGCACCACGGAACTCTTCTCGATCCACCGCACCCCAGCCGACGCGCGGTCGGCCGGAACCCCGGGCCCCGGGGCAAGGAGACGTGATGAACCACTGGGACCGTCTGACCACCCGGCTCCGGTTCGCCCTGCGCAGCCGGCTGTGGACGCTGCTGCGCGGTAGCCGGCTCACCGAGGCGGTGCTGCTCGGGCTGCTGTCGCTGGCGGTACTGGCCGCCGGGCTCAGCCTGGCCCCGGCCCCGCTGTTCTGGCTCTTCGGAGTGGTCTGGGGGGTCGGTCTCGCCCTGCTCTGCGTCGCCGCCGGCCCCCGCGGGACCCCGGTGACCGGATCCTCCGACGGCGAGTCCTAGGACCGTCCGGCGACCCGTCGGCGGGCGCACGGTAGCCGCCCCCGGCCGTCTGTCGAGGCCGCGCCGGGCGTGCCACAGTGGGAGGGACGGGACACCGGGGCGGCCGTGTCCCGTGCCGATCCGTCCACGGTGAGGAGCGGCGGATGAGCGAGCCGGCGGAGCGGTGGCGGGCGGGGACGGCGAGACCGGACGGGCTGGACGAGGCGGCGCTGCGGCGGTTGCTCGCGGGGCTGACCGCGGTGCGTGACGGCGACTTCTCGATCCGGCTGGCCGCCGGTGCGGACGGCCTGTTGAGCGAGATCGCCGGCGTCTTCAACGGGATGGTGGACCAGCTGTCGCTGATCGCCGCCGAGGTGACCCGGGTCTCCCGGGAGGTCGGCGGCGAGGGCCGGCTCGGCGGGCAGGCCCGGGTGCCGGGCGCGAGCGGTGTCTGGGCGGAGCTGACCAGTGGCGTCAACGCGATGGCCGGCAATCTGACCGACCAGGTGCGCAACATCGCGCAGGTGACCACCGCGGTGGCCCGGGGCGACCTCTCGCAGAAGATCGACGTGGACGCGCGCGGCGAGATCCTGGAGCTGAAGAACACCGTCAACACGATGGTCGACCAGCTGGGCGCGTTCGCCGGCGAGGTGACCCGGGTGGCCCGTGAGGTGGGCACCGACGGCCGGCTCGGCGGTCAGGCCCAGGTGCCCGGGGTGGGCGGCACCTGGCGCGATCTCACCGACTCGGTCAACTTCATGGCCGGCAACCTCACCGCGCAGGTCCGCTCGATCGCCCAGGTGGCGACCGCCGTCGCGCTCGGTGACCTGTCGCAGAAGATCCGGGTGGACGCCCGGGGCGAGATCCGCGAGCTGAAGGAGACCATCAACACGATGGTCGACCAGCTGAGCGCGTTCGCCGCCGAGGTGACCCGGGTGGCCCGTGAGGTGGGCAGCGAGGGCCGGCTGGGCGGCCAGGCGACCGTCCGCGGTGTCTCGGGCACCTGGAAGGACCTCACCGAGAACGTCAACTTCATGGCGGACAACCTGACCGGCCAGGTGCGCAACATCGCCCAGGTGACCACCGCGGTGGCCCGCGGCGACCTGACGCGCAAGATCGACGTGGACGCCCGCGGCGAGATCCTGGAACTCAAGACCACCATCAACACCATGGTCGACCAGCTGAGCGCGTTCGCCGCCGAGGTGACCCGGGTGGCCCGTGAGGTGGGCAGCGAGGGCCGGCTGGGCGGCCAGGCCGAGGTCGGGGGCGTCTCCGGCACCTGGAAGCGGCTCACCGAGAACGTCAACGAGCTGGCCGGCAACCTCACCCGCCAGGTCCGCGCGATCGCCGAGGTGACCGGCGCCGTCGCCGAGGGCGACCTCACCCGCTCGATCACCGTGCAGGCGCCCGGCGAGCTCGGCGAGCTCAAGGACAACATCAACTCGATGGTCGAGTCGCTGCGGCAGACCACCCGGGCGAACCAGGAACAGGACTGGCTCAAGACCAACCTCGCCCGGTTCTCCGAACTGGTCCAGGGCCGGCGGGAGCTGGCCGCCGTGGCCGAGCTGGTGATGGCCGAGCTGGCCCCGCTGGTGGCGGCCCAGTACGGCGCGTTCTACCTCGCCCAGGAGGGTCCGGACGGCACCGAGCTGGTCGCCATCGGCAGCTACGGCTCGCCGGACGACCCTGCCGCCGGGCCGCGCCGGTTCCGACTCGGCCAGTCCCTGGTCGGTCAGGCCGCGCGCGGCCGGCGCACCATCCTGGTCGAGCAGGTGCCGGCCGGCTACGCCACCATCGCCTCCGGCGCCGGCGCCACCGACCCCAGCGCCCTGATCCTGCTGCCGGTGCTGATGGAGGACCAGCTGCTGGGCGTCGTCGAACTCGCCGCGGTGCGCCCGTTCACCGCGATCCACCGCGACTTCCTGGAGCGGCTCACCGCCACCATCGGGGTCCACGTCAGCTCACTGCTCGCCAACGCCCGCACCGACGAGCTGCTGGAGGAGTCGCAGCGGCTGACCGGCGAACTGCGCGCCCGCTCACGTGAACTGCAGGCCAGGCAGGAGGAACTGCAGTCCTCCAACGCCGAGTTGGAGGAGAAGGCGAAACTGTTGGCCGAGCGCAACCGGGACATCGAGGCGAAGAACCTGGAGATCGAGCATGCCCGCCAGGAGTTGGAGGCCCGGGCCCAGCAACTCTCGCTCACCTCGATGTACAAGTCCGAGTTCCTCGCCAACATGAGCCACGAGCTGCGCACCCCGCTCAACAGCCTGCTCATCCTGGCCCAGTTGCTGGCGCAGAACCCGACCCACAACCTGACGCCCAAACAGGTCGAGTACGCCGGCGTGATCCACTCGGCCGGCTCCGACCTGCTCCAGCTGATCAACGACATCCTGGACCTGTCCAAGGTCGAGGCGGGCAAGATGGACGTCAGCCCCGAGCGCTTCCCGCTGCACGAGCTGCTGGAGTACGTCGAGTTGACGTTCCGTCCGCTCACCGGGCAGAAGAGCCTGGAGTTCCGGGTCGGCACCGCGCCCGACGTGCCGTCCGAACTGGTCACCGACGAGGCCCGGTTGCGTCAGGTGCTGCGCAACCTGCTGTCCAACGCGGTGAAGTTCACCGAGGTCGGCCGGGTGGAGCTGCTGGTCGAGCGGGCCACCGCAGGCGAACTGCCGCCGCAGCTGGGGGAGTCGGCCGACGTGCTGGCCTTCCGGATCACCGACAGCGGCATCGGCATCGCGGACGAACACCTGGAGACCATCTTCGGCGCCTTCCGGCAGGCCGACGGAACCACCAACCGACGCTACGGCGGCACCGGCCTCGGCCTCTCGATCAGCCGCGAGATCGCCAGGCTGCTCGGCGGCGCCATCGTCGCCCGCAGCCGGGTCGGCGAGGGGAGCTGCTTCACCCTCTACCTGCCCGCCGGCGAGCCGCCCGCCCGTCCCGGCGTCCCCGCCCAGCTGCCGGCACCCGCCGCCGGCCGGGTGGTCGAGCCGGACCGCACGCTGGCCGGCCGGGTGGTGCTGGTGGTCGACGACGACGCGCGCAACGCCTTCGCGCTGGCCGGCGCGCTGGAACAGCACGGCCTGCGGGTGCTGCACGCCGACAACGGCCAGGCCTGCCTGGACTTGCTGCGGGCCCGCGAGGACGTGGAACTCGTCCTGATGGACCTGATGATGCCCGAGCTCGACGGCTACGCCGCCACCACGGCGATCCGCGCGATGCCGCAGTACAGCACGCTGCCGATCATCGCGCTGACCGCGAAGGCGATGCCCGGCGACCACGCCAAGAGCCTGTCGGCCGGCGCCGACGACCACATCACCAAGCCGGTCGACACCGGCGACCTGCTCGGCCGGATCCGACACTTCCTGGCGCGTTAGCCGCCCGGGCGGCCGGGCAGACGCCCGCGTGGACCGAGGAGGCCGAGATGGAACACGACCGCGACATCCTGCAGGAGCTGACCGCGGACCACGACGACATCCGGGTGCTGTTCAGCCGGATCATCGGCCTGCGAATCGGCGACCCGCGGCGCAAGGCGCTGGTGGACGAGGTGACCGGCGGGCTCGTCCGGCACGCGATCGCCGAGGAGTCCTGCCTCTACCCGCTGGTCCGCCAACTGCCCGACGGCGAGGTGGTGGCCGGCCAGGAGCTGAGGGACCACGCCGTCGTCGAGACGCTGCTGCGCCATCTGCAGTGGCGCACCGCCACCACCGCGGGCTTCGACCGGCTGGTGGCCCAGCTGGTGGAGCTGGTCACCGGCCACCTGGGCCACGAGGAGGCGCGGATCTTCCCCGCCCTGCGCGCCGTGATCCCCGGGTCCGAGCTGCGCCGGCTCGGCGAGCAGGTGCGCGAGGTGAAGCGGCACGCCCGCACCAGCCCGCGCCCGAGCGCGTCCGAGTCCATCCCACCCGACAACCTGCTGCCGCCCGAGCGCGGCCCGGTGGCGCGGCTGCACGACCTCCTCGTGTCCCACCGGAGCACCCGGTGAGCGCCGAGGAGCAAGCCCGCCGCCTGCTGCGCGAGCACGGCCGGACCTTCGCCGCGGAGGCCGGTGTCACCCTGCGTGACACGCCCGCCCCGCTCTACCAGCTGCTGGTGCTGGCCATGCTCTGCTCCACCCGGATCAAGGCGGGGATCGCCGTGGCCGCCGCCCGCGAGCTCTTCCGGGCCGGGCTGCGCACCCCGCGCGCGATGGCGGACGCCGAGTGGCAGGACGTCGTGGACGCGCTCGGCCGGGCCCACTACCGCCGCTACGACGAGAGCAGCGCGACCGCCCTGCACGCCGGTGCCGAGCTGGTGCTGGAGCGCTGGCACGGCGACCTGCGGCGGCTGCGGGCCGAGGCCCGCGGCGAGACCTCCGGGATCCACCGACTGCTCCAGGAGGTGCCGCGGATCGGCCCGGTCGGCGCGGACATCTTCTGCCGCGAGGCCCAGGCGGTCTGGCCCGGGCTGTACCCGTTCTTCGACCGCGCGGCGCGCGAACAGGCCGCCGCCGAGGGCCTGCCGAAGAGCGCCGAGGAACTCGGCCGGCTGGTCCGGCCCGCCGACGCCGCCCGACTCGCCGCGGCCCTGGTCCGGGTCCGTCTGGGCGCGGACGACTCCTCGAGGGAGGCCGCATGACCGGCGTCCGGCCCCTGACGGCCCGGCGCCTCGCGGCGGGACCGGGCAGGATGGTGGCGGGGCACCGGATGGTGGGGGACCGGATGGCGAAGAACCGGGCAGCATGTTCGGAGGCGCTGTGAACCGCGAGGAGCCGTGATGGCAGAGGACGGCGTGGGAACGACCGGGGTCGGCGAGGGCCGGCTCAGCGTGGCGGTGCGCGGAGCACCGGGCAGCCGGGTGTTGGTGCTGCGCGGCGAACTCGACCACGACACGGCGGGCGTGTTGCGCGAGGCGCTGGACGGCTGCCTGGCCGCCGCCCCGGCGCGGATCCTGCTCGACTTCGCGGACCTGCGGTTCTGCGACTCCACCGGCTTGAACGTGCTGCTGCGGGCCCGGCTCGCGGCCCGGGAGTCCGGCCGGGAGGTGGAGCTGTGCGGGCTCGGCCCGCAGGTGGCCCGGCTCTTCGAGATCACCGGCGCCGGCGGGGTCTTCCAGGTTCATCCGAGCGTGGCGCAGGCGCTGTCGTCGGACGGCTGACCGGATGGGTGGCATGGCGATGAGTGGCGAGCGCGGGTCGATGTCCCGACCCTTCGGCGACCGCGGATCGTCGGACGGCGCGCCGACCGAGCGCTCCCGCCGGCTGCCGCTGCCCGGCCCGGTGGCCGGCACGGTCGGGCGGTGCCGTGACTTCGCCTGGAAGGCGCTGGTCGACTGGGACTGGCTGCCGGCCTTCGACAGCCGGCGGCAGACCGTGGCCGACGACGTGCTGTTGGTGGTCTCCGAGCTGGTGGCCAACGCCTGCCAGCACGCGGGCGGGCCGAGCGAGCTGGTCCTGCACTGCGACGCCGAGCGGCTACGGGTCGAGGTGGCCGACCCCAGCCCGCTCCCGCCGGTGCCGCGCCCACCGGGCGATCCGGTCGGCCCCGGCGGGCACGGGCTGCGCGTGGTGGCACTGCTGGCCCGTGACTGGGGGGTGCTGTCGGTCGACGACGGCAAGCGGGTCTGGGCGGAGATCGCGGCGCCGGACCCGCGCTGATGCCCCGGCCCGTTCCGTGCGGGCCCGGCCGGTCACCGTTTCGCTCCCGGAGCAGTCACAGGATCCGGATGATGATCAGACTGCTGTCGTCGTCGGTGTCGCCGGAGGCCTGGGAGAGCAGCCGGTCGGCCTGCTCGTCGAGTTCCGCCGAGGCCAGCCGTTCGGCCCTCGCCCGCAGGTCGGCCAGCGAGCGGTTGAGGTCGTCGTGCCGGCGCTCGATCAGGCCGTCGGTGTAGAGCACCAGGGTGTCGTCGGCGCGCAGCTCGGTGCTGCTCTCCTGGTACTGCGCCGAGGGCAGCGCGCCGAGCAGGACGTTGCGTTCGGGTTCCAGGAACTCGGCTCGGCCGTCCCGGATCAGCAGCGGGGGCAGATGGCCGGCGCTGGACCAGGTCAGCAGGCGGGACTTCGGGTCGTAGCGGGCGCAGACGCCAGTAGCGGTGGGGTGGCCGACGGTGCCCAGGGTGAGTTCGTTGAGCCACTGCAACAGCCGGCCCGGGCGCTGCCCGGTGAGTGCCAGGCCGCGCAGCGCGTTGCGCAGGGCGACCATGCCGGTGGCCGCTTCGATGCCGTGCCCGGCGACGTCGCCCACCGCGACCATCACCCGGCCGTCGGACAGCGGCAGCACGTCGTACCAGTCCCCGCCCACCCGGTACTCCTGGGCGGCCGGACGGTAACGGGCGGCGACCTGCAGGCCGGGCAGCTTCCGCAGGTCGGGTACCTCGGGCACGATCGCCCGCTGGAGCTGCAGGGCCAGCCGGTGCCGGACCGCGGCCTGCTCCCGGACGGTGGTGAGCTGGTCGAAGGTGGCGGCCAGCGCGAGCTCGGTGTGGTACTGGGCGGAGACGTCCTGGAAGATCCCGGTGATGCCGGTCAGCGTGCCGTGGGTGAGCAACGGCTCGGCGACGACCCGGACGTGCCGCTGGCCACCCTCCGCCCGGGGGGTGCGGACCACCAGTTTGAACGCCTCCCGCCGGGTGGTGAGCACCTGCAGCGCGGCCCTGAACCCGGCGGCGTCCACCGGATCGAGCAGCGCGTGCAGCCGGGCGAGCGGGAGCGGGACGGCGGTCGGCGGCAGACCGAAGAAAGCGAAGGACTGTTCGCTCCAGCGGGCCGTCCCGGTGGTGAGGTCGTCCTCGAACGCGCCGATGTTGCCCAGGCCGCCGGCGATCCGCAGCACCGAGAAGCTGTGGTCCAGGCTGCCGGAGTGCCAGAGCACCACGGTGTGTGCCGGGTCAACCGGCAGCACCCGGACGTTGACCAGCGCGCCGGGTTCACCGGGATGGGTCTCGGCGGGTAGCCGGGCGGCCCGCTGCGGGGCACCGGAGGCCTGGGCGCGGCGGATCAGCTCGGCGATCCCGGCGGACGAGTGGGGCAGGAACCGCGCCAGTGGCCGGGTGACGGACGGCTCCGCCGCGGTGCCGATCCGGCGGGCCGCAGCGTTGGCGTGTTCCACCCGCAGGCTCGGCTCCTGCTCCAGCTGTCTGACGATCAGAGCGGGTTGGGCGAGCAGGTCGAGCAGGGCGGCGATCACCGGTCGGTCGCTGGGACGGGCCGGGGCCATCCGGTCAGTGTGCGGCTGGACGGCCAGCAGCCGAGCGGCGACCTCGGTCAGCCCGGCCAGCCGATCACGAACCGGCTCCGGCAGTTCGGTGGCGGCGGGCCAGACGGCCAACGCGACGCCGACCGGTCTGCCCGCGTGCCACAGCGGCAGGACGGCCCGGGCGGCGTCCACGGCCGGCCCGGGCAGCCGCTCGGGGCCCGGCGGTCCGGCGGGCAGCCAGAGCGGCGCGCCCTCCAGGACGGCCCGGCGCAGCGGATTGGGCCACTGCGGCGGCAGCCACTGCCAGTGCGTGCGCTCCAGGACGCTGAAGCCGGTGCCGCCGACCAGCTCCAGGCGGTCCGCGTCGGTCAGCCGCCAAAGCAGCAGCCCGCACACGCCGAGCGGGCGCAGCAGCTCGTCCAGCAGGGTGGCGGCGACCTCGTCCAGGCTCTCCCGGGCGGCGGCCGTCTCGGCGGCACGGCGCAGCGGGCGGGCCCGTGCCAGCTCCTCCGGGGCCGCCGCCGGGTCTTCCGGGCCCACCGGCGGGATCGTGCCGGTGGGCTGGTTGAGCAGGTCGGCGGCGAGGTCGGCGGGCCGCTGCCCGATGGACTCGGCGAGCGAGACCAGATGGCTGGTGGCCTCGGTCGGCTCGATGCCCAGCCGGGCGACCAGTACCCCGGCGGCGAGGTCCAGCAGATGGCACTCGGCGCGTTGCCGGCGCAGCTCGGCGACCTCGGCGGCCAGCTCCGAGGTGGCACCCGCCGACGGCCTGGGCTCGGGCCCGGACTCCGGCTTGGGCTCGGACGGTTCGACTTCTGCCATGTCCACTCCGTGGCGCATGCTCCCGCGGCGATTTTACCGGTGTTCGTCCGGAGGGGGACCCGGGTAGGCGCGAAGTATGGACGACATGGATCCCGACGACCTCCCGGAGCTGTGCGACAAGTGCGGGACGGTGATCACCGAGGACGACGAGCTCTACGCCCTGGTGCCCGACTCCTCGGCGCTGCACGAGGACGATCCCCGGCTGGACGGCAAGCGGGTGCTGACCGCGTGCTCGATCGACCACCTGGGAGATCTGGTGGAGGAGTACCGTCGCCGCCCCTACCTCGACGAGGAGCAGTGGGCCGGCAAGGTCTGCCGGGTCCTGGAGGAGCAGGACGGCGAGGTGAGCCTGGAATCGCTCGCGCTGGCCACCGGTCTCTCCGAGCAGCAGGTCGACCGCGGGGTGGCCTGGCACAACGCCCGTGCCCGCGCCTGGCAGGAGCGCTACGGCGACGGCTGTCCGGATGACCGGGAGGAGCACGCGTGAGCACCACGAGGGAAGGGGTCGCCTGGCGGTCCCCGCTGCCACGGCCCGTGGACGCTGATCGAGGCGGGCGCGGTGGACGGGCGGACGCTCACCTCCCGGCCGAGCCTGCGGACCGACCTGGTCAATGCCGGAGCGTCCTGGGTGGACCGCGAGGTCGAGGTCTGCGAGAACGGTCCGAACGTGCTGATCTCCAGCCGCCGGCCGGCCCATTGCCCGCCTTCGACCGCGCGCTCGTCGAGCGGTTCGCCCACCGAGCCGCCCACACCGGGTGACCGCACGAGCACAGGCCGACGCCCCGGCCCGGTTCGGTATCGGGTCAGGCACAGGGCACTGGTCGGTCAGCCGGTACCGAGCCGGCGGCGCAGCTCGTCCGGGAAGTCCTGGTAACTGGCCACGACGTCGTCCAGGTCGACCCACTTCGGGAGGTCCTGGGCGTCCTGCCGGTCGACCAGGAAGCCCGCCGTCTGCTCGACGGCCCGCCGCTCCTTGTCGGCGCCGATGCCCAGCTCGTCCAGGACGGCCGGATCGGCCCGGAACCAGGACGCGGCATCCCGGCCGCCCGCTGTCAGCCGGACCAGGTACTCGTGGTCGCCGACCGGCTCGACGCTGATGCGTTCCATGCCCGGCCGTTGCCCGATGGGGCGAGGCCTCAAACCCGCGGGAGCCCGGCCACCGACGGCGAGCGGCCGGTGCCCCCCCGGGGGGGAACCCGCCCCCCCCGGGGGTCCCTCTAAAGAGGGTTGTGTTGCGTCTTGTTCTGATTCCGACAACTCCTTCCTTTTCTTTTTGGGGTTTTTGTGGGTTTCGCCGGTTCCCACCCCGTGTGCTTT
>NZ_JBVHLF010000057.1:48929-50472 GCF_055559155.1 Kitasatospora sp. NPDC024654 | reverse complement strand
GGGGGGGGGGGGGTGGGGGGGGGGGGGGTGGGGGGGGGTAGGGGGGGGAGTGGGGGGGGGGGGGGGGGGGGGGGGGGTGGGGTGTTCTTTTCCCCCCCCCCCCCCCCCCCCCCCCCCCCCCCCCCCTGGCCCGGCATCAGGATCGGGTGATCAGGTCCCGGCACGCGCGGGGGATGTGGTGGTCCTCGCGGGTCAGCGGGGCGGGGTCGGCCAGAGCCCGGCAAAACGCTGTGATCAATCCGGTCGGCGTTCCGGTGCTGAAGACCGCGTCCCACAGCGGGCGGCGGTAGGGCACGGGGGTCGCCCAGATCGTCCACCGGGGCTCGCCCTGGAGGATCTCGGTCTCCACGCTGCCGCGCACGTGCACCCGCGCCTCCACCCCCGCCCGCCCATCTGGCGCGGTCCACCGCTCGAGGTGGCGCCCCGGACCGGTCTGCGGGTCGCGGCCCCAGCCCGCCTCCCGCAGGACCGTCAGGACCTTCTCGACGCCGTCGCGGTTCCCGTCGTCCGGGTGGGCGAAGGTCGCATCGTCGGGCCGGTAGCCCTCCGCCCAGTCGGTGGTGAAGGCCTGCATGAACTCGTAAGGCATCTCGTCCGAGAACGCGGCCATCCAGGTCCGCGGGCCGTGGTGGTACGGGCGCGCCCAGGCCTTCCACAGCCCGACCTGCTCCGGGTTGGCCTCCGGCAGGAACCCGAGATAGGCGCGCCCGCACAGGCTGGTGACGTGGCAGTTGGCGAGCTCGTCGCTCCATCGGTGCCACCCGGCGCCCTCGGCCAGCGGGGCCATGGCGGCATCCGCCTCGTAGCCGGCCCCGGCGAGGTAGCGGGGGCTGACATGTACCTCCCACTCCTCACGGCCAGCGGAGCCAGCCGGGTCGGGGATCAACGGGGCGGCGGCGGGGGTGAGGTCGAGGCGGGTGATCGGCGGGGGCGCGAACGTCGCGGGAGTGAGGACGGTGTCGGTCATTCCGGGGTCTCCATTTCGGTTGAGCAGGGCTGCGGTTGGGGGTGCCGACCTGGTGTGGGTCAGCGGTTGCCGGCCCAGGCGGCGGGCAGGTGACCGCCGCGGGTCAGCCAGCCATCGAGGGCCTCGATGCCCTCCAGGGCCTCGGTGGCCAGGCCGGACCAGTCGTGGTCCGGGTTGGCGCCGATCTCGTCGATGCGGGTGGTGAGCTGGCGCAGGGCGCGCAGCACGATGTCCGGGTCCATTTCCGACTTTCCCTTTCCTCTCTACATGCGGGCACAATTCACCCGTCGCGCGATTTCGTGAACGTTTTGGCGGGCTTTCCGCCCCCGGGCGTTCCGGGCACATTTAAAAGGTAGCTCGACCCCGGCGTGATGTGAAGTTGCCATTAGGGCTTGGAAATGCTGGAGTTTTGGGAATTTCACGACGCCTTGTGTCGTCCGATTCCGGGAGCTCGACACATTTGCTCGTCGAATCGAGGTGGCACGACCGATTCGTAGGACACGCCCCGAGACAGCCGCCGATCTGTCACTCGATCGGGTGATAAACGGCACCCGGGAAGCGCCGGCGGTTCCACCC